>CAYOGO010000001.1:0-33496 GCA_964403405.1 uncultured Lachnospiraceae bacterium
ATCTGAATGTTTCCGTTTGCATCTACATTTCTTGGCGGCATACACCCTCCTATACTATCCAAAAGGTTGTCTTTGCGACAATCTCTGGATCTTCCCATTTGGTGTATTCGTTCCAGTCTTGAATGATTTGCCGAAAAAATCGCATTGTTCCGCTGATTGTACCCCATCCGTTAGGAGCTTCGTACTGCTTGTATTTTTCGGGATGAGCGATTAACTCGCTCAAACCCTTTTGTATAGCAGGAATAATATCAATGCAATAACCATTGTTCGCCTCATTTATCCAAGGAAGCCCTGTAGATTCTTCAATCATCTTACGGACATTCCACGTTATATTTGCATCGCAGCTACCAACATCAACATACTTGTCTATACCGTCAACCTTAACTCTAAACGAGATGTCATAACTCATCGTCTTCTTCCTTCTCGTCCTCATAGAGTTCGAGTTTGCGGTCGTTCTCAAAGAGAGCAAGACGAATTTCGCTCAACTTATAGTAATGAATCATACCGTAGATTTTCCCATCGTCTCCGATTGTTCTTAAACCAAGCAACCATTCGCCATCACCAAGGTCAATTGCCTCTTCGATCTGGCACAATTCATAGTGAGTGTCTTCGTACACACTTTCATCCATAAAAGCGTGTTGCTGCTCATATGGAGTGAAAGTCTTTTTGTATACGAGATATCTATACAGTCTGTCTCCATAGTCGAGAAGCCAAGTTTCAAAATCAGTGATTACATTAGCCATCCGACATTTCCTTTCTCATCGAGTATTCAATGATTGGTTCGGAAACATAACAAGATAGGTCGCAGGATACTTTAACCGCTTCTTTCGGCGTGTGACCAAGATAAAGTGCAGCGTTAGCAAATTGCTCTCCGGCTCCGATTGCAATATAGTCCGAAATCTCGTGTACGAACATATATTCGATCTCAAACAAATGTCCTTGGTAGATTAACAGATAACTGTTTTCTACTTGACTATTTCCGACCGTGCCTTGCTTCCATTGTGAAAATTCGACGATGAAACTTAGCACATCCTTCTCTGTTGGAGATGCGGGTTTGTGTGTCTGCATATAGTGCCACATTAAACTGATTTCTTGCGCATATCCAACACCGCCAACAATCATTCCGTTAATTCCTGCAATCTTCGCAAAATTAGAATTGCGCTTTGACCATCCTTTAACCAGAATTGAATCTGCCGCCATTACGACTTTGTCTTCAAAAACTTTAGCTGCTACTACACTCATTTGCTTTCTCCTTGTCAGAAGTCCACTCACTCTGAACTCCCATAGTCATTTTTCGATGTGTTTCATAATTTGCAAGAACTTCCTCGAATGTTACGGGCTCATAGTTTTGAACCATAACCCCGACATTATAAGCATTACACTTTACGTCGAGTTGCTCAAGTTCGTATCTGTAATTATCGGTCATTTGCCATTCGTGAGAGTTGTGAACGTGACCATAGAACATATAGGCACCGTAGTGGTGTCTGTTGAAGAAAATAATTGGGTAATGACAAAGAACAATTTTGTTTCCGTTAAGAGAAATTTCTTTGTAATCTGTGATTTCCTCAAATACCTTTCTCACCTTGCCGTGAACTCTGTCGTGATTGCCTTTAATCAGGATTTTATGACCGTTCAATCCGGCAAAAATTTCAGTCGTCTTTTCGTCGTTATACCAACTGATATCACCGAGCACATAAACCGTGTCGTCTTCGGACACTTTTCTATTCCAATTTTCAATCAGAGTTCTGTCCATTTCCTCGATGGAAAAGAACGGTCTGTTATCAAACCGAATAATGTTTTTGTGGCCAAAATGAAGGTCGCTCGTGAAGAAAACATTAGGCATTTCACTTTACCTCGCTTTCTACATAGTCTTCAGGAAGATCTGCGCGCTCCGCTTCTTCGTACAAATCAAGTTTACACCACTTGAGAGCATTACTGAAGTTAGTGCTCAAGCCGTGATCTTCGTGACAAGCCCAACAAAAAGCCCGTCGCATAATCGTCAAGCTGTGCTTGTTTGGATGTTTAACGTATCTACCGAGATGAAGCCAAAACAAATCTGCGAAATCTCCATAATCCCACCCTTTGAAGTCGTCCGCTCTCTTTGTTTCGTCTCCGCGCTTCTCAACTTCGGCAAAGTGTTCTTTCTCGTCGCAGTCATCGCAAATAGGTTCGTAGCTTCCACTTGCTTTGTTATATCTGGAGGTGCTTGTGTGACCTCCGCATACTCTACAAACTGACATATTTCGTTCCTTTCGTTGTCTAAAAGTGTTTTACTCTTTTGTTTTTGAAGGCGTACATTCAAGTACGCCTTCTTTAGAGCCTGATAATATGTTTATCTCCAAAAGCGATCTTTGTTATTTTCCCCGTTTTTACAACCCTCACAGTATGCTGTAATTTGTCGTAATCCAGAGCAATAACCTCGCAAGTACCAAGACCCGGATAAGAAATATATCTACCAACATCAACCGCCTCAATCTTTTTCATAGACAAGTCAAGATATCTCTCATATTGCCAATTTGTTTTTGGCAGGTTGTCGTAAATATATTCTTCGCATTTCTGCTCGAATTCTTCTCGAGTAGAAAAATCTATCCCAGCCTTTTTGGTATCACGATGAAAGTCTTCCCGCAATCCTTTAACAGCCGTGCTATCGAATCTTTGTTCGTCGTACACATCAACATTGGATCCACTGACTCTATAGGCGCTTTTGGGAATACAAGGTTCGTAGCCATTGGCAGATAGGTCGTTTTGCATAAGCTCAATTGCTTCGTCAAAATCGTGACCATCATCGACATATTTTTTAACAAGCTCGCACTCTAACTTTGCGTTAGTTCGCCGTATCGACGCAGTATATTCTCGTTGCTTTCTATCGTTTTCTTTATTGAAACCTTTGGCACTCAAAAATACAACGACGATAACCAATACCGCAATAATTAACGGCACTACTGATCACCAACCTCTCCGTCTGGATAAAAGATATTTTTCCATTTTTCGTACATTACTTTATACCAGAACGCAGCGTGTCTGTCACATCCTACGATGTTCTATAGGCGCTTTTGGGAATACAAGGTTCGTAGCCATTGGCAGATAGGTCGTTTTGCATAAGCTCAATTGCTTCGTCAAAATCGTGACCATCATCGACATATTTTTTAACAAGCTCGCACTCTAACTTTGCGTTAGTTCGCCGTATCGACGCAGTATATTCTCGTTGCTTTCTATCGTTTTCTTTATTGAAACCTTTGGCACTCAAAAATACAACGACGATAACCAATACCGCAATAATTAACGGCACTACTGATCACCAACCTCTCCGTCTGGATAAAAGATATTTTTCCATTTTTCGTACATTACTTTATACCAGAACGCAGCGTGTCTGTCACATCCTACGATGTTCTTGACGGCTACGGTTAAAGCTCGAGAGTCTTGCTCTCCGCTCTCCAACATTCTGCAAAACGCTCCATTGTTTTGCAACGCTCTGGTACTAAGTCTGTGTCCGAATTGATCAATAGCAACCACATTAAATCTCTTGACTGCCTGTGAAACTTTGTCTTTATCCATCTGGATAGATCTTGACGCCCGCATTAGGTATGGAGAATATTCATACACTTGACGCTTCCCTGTTGGAAATCCACGATGCATATCTAACTCTGCGAACCTATGCAAAATGTTAAAATATTCAGTTGGTAGTACGATTGGCTCTCTGTTACGGAAAAGAACCGTCTTGTCGGCAACCGCGAGGTCGCTCTTTCTAATCTCTACCATTTCGGAGCGTTCAAGTCCGTGCCAACTTAATATGACAATTGACTTAATCATCAGAAGGTCGTCTTCTTCATCAAGACCGCACCGTCTTCCGACGGCTCTAACGAAATCCAAAGCTCCGTCGAGATTGCTAAAATAGCAACTTCTGATTTCCTCGTCTGATATAACATCATCCATAGTAAGAGATGCGACGTATTCTCGTTGTTCTTGTGTCACTTTCCCAAGCTCAAAGAGCCAGTCATACAATTCTTTGACATATTTCTTCATACGGAAGAATTGAGCCTTGCTAATCTTATCTGTGATATAGAAAAGTTCACAAGCTCTTGAATTATGTCTAAAATTATCGTCGGCAAATACCTCTTCGATTTTTTTAATAATAATCTCAAGGCACTCTTCTTTCGGGAATTTGGCTTCACATCGCCTCAAAAACGGTTCAAAATCCATAGCAGTATACCCCCAGTTTTAATAATTATAGCACAGATTTAGACAACCGTCAAGCATTATTAAGAATGTTTTTGAACTTTTCGATGTCTTCCTTTGTGTATGTATAAGGGGTACTTATGTTATCGGAGATAAGTCGTCGTTTGCTCATTCTCTCTCCGCTAATAAGATTGTAGGCTCCGCCAATAATGGTGTCGCCTTCGATATCGAAAAACACCGTCATATTTTCGATATCTTTATAGCCAGATAGATAATCTCGGTTCAATACATAAAAGAACTTTGATTCATCTTCTTTACTATGCACCGAAGATTGTCGGTCATAGTAGACGGTTCCGTCTGGTGCTCGTCTTAAGTAACGAGCAAGTACATCGGGCGAATATTCGATAAGTGCTTGGGTAAATTTCTTACGCTGAGATATGTTCATTGGTCTGTTCCCTTCTCGGTGAGTAATTTTCCTATTGCGTCCAACCGCTCAAACACATCGTCAACTGTATATTGATTTCCTGCAATGATTTCGTTGACATTAGTTTTACCAAGAACAAAATCACTCACGGCAATTCTTGCTTTATCAAACATTATTTGATACGAGCCGAGATAACTCATAGTCACTCTTTGATCGCTGTGATTAAGAAGTCCTTGAACCTTAGTAATTGCATTCATATCAATACAGGACTTGTCCACACAAGCGGCGATGTTTGCAAAGGACTTTCTCATCGTGTGGGATCCAATGACAAGCGGTAAGTTAAGAGCCTTACCTGCTTCTGATAAGATACGCCAACCACACTCTTCATACATTTTACCCTTGGTTTTACGGCTTGGAAAGAGAAAACCATTCAAATCAAACTCCCATTTGATTGAGTCCAAATACCTCGTCATAGCGTCAATTACAGACTCTGTAATGAGGATGTTGTTGAGTTTTCCTGTTTTCTGCTCGTAAATCTGAATTCTGGGCTTAAATGTTTTTTTGTCGTTGTCGATTATGTTACCAAACCGTAACGACAAAAGGTCTGATATACGCAACCCGAGGCTAACTCCGATAGTCCACATAGCCCAATCTCGAACTCTCCCAGCATCCAAATAATACTGTTGGATTGCTTTGAAATCGTCATATGAACGGATTGCATCGGCGGCGTGAGCCTTGCGCTTACCGTCCGACTTGAAATCCGTATATGCGTTTGTGTCTATGGTGACCTCTCGTCGCTTTCGTCGTTTTTTAACAGGTTCTTGGGGTGCTTCTGGCAATTTCCCAAACCGTTCTTCAAGACGCTCTCTTATTCCCTGCTCGTACTCGAGTTGAATAGTGAGCCGTTTAATCTCTGCGTCTCTTTTTTTCAGTTCTCGATTCAATGCCTGAATCTGCATCAGATATACTTCTGGTGTTAGTACAACCTGAATATCCTCGTGCATTTTTATCACTCCTCTCCTATATTATACTACTTTTAGCGACAATTGTCACTATCTTCCTTTTGTTCGTCCGTCTGTTCACCACTTATCATATCTTCAAATGCGTACAATTGGTTAAATATCGCACCGAGCATTGGACAATGGATACAATCTGGAACTCCGTTATGTATGCGGCACCTTTCGGTGCCGAAGTTTACACAAGTGACGCAATCGCGTCCATCTTGGTCTTTTACAATCTTCGTCAGTCTTGTGTACATATCACGTCCGTCCTTATTCCAAACGATACCAGAATCTTCTGGTTAATGTCTTCGAGCTTTTCCAAATTTCTGACCTCCCCAAGTTTTCTCTTTATGCGTGTTTTGTCTATGACACGAACCTGTTCGCACAGCACCGTACTCTCTTTGATTACTCCGGCGTCTTCCGGCGTCAGATTTACGTGGGTCGCTGCCATACTTTTTTGCTTTGATGTAAGCGGGCATACAATCGTGGTTGGCGAATGTATGTTGCCCATTTCGTTCTGAACAACAACGGCAGGTCGTACACCGCTTTGTTCCGAACCAACTTGATTGCTTAAGTCGATCAAGTAAATTTCTCCACGATGTATCATAATTTTCTCCCGCCTTAGCGTTAAATAGCCTCCTCGATAGAACTAATAGCCTCATCAATGGAGTCAATCGCTGCATCCATCGCCTCGCTACATTCTTCCGAGCGTTCGTATCTTTCGGAGTATGCCAAGTTCTCTGGCATATTGTCTCGATTCTCGTCTTCTTCGTCGCGAATTGCAACGACTTCTTCACGAGCATCGTTCAACTTGTTTCTTACTGCTCTGAGTCGAGCGCGTCTGTCCTTGTTCATATGTTTACCTCCTTTCCGTCGTAATGATTAGGAGTTCAAAACATAGGAATGAGTTCTTCCTTTTCCGCTTCCTCTTTAGAATCTTCTTTAAGGAATTGCATTCCGTCTGCAAGACGCTTAAAATATTTCCACACTCCATTGGAATAGATGTACACATAAGCAACACATCCAGAATCAAGTTCTTTAAGTGTGTATACTTGTGCTTTCGTGTCGGTATCTCCTCTGTCGCGTCCGTAAGCAAGGGTTACGCCCTCTTGTCTGTTGGGGACGAACTTGCCATTGACTTCGGAATAACCAAAGTTGTGTGGCTTTTCTGGGTCTGGATCAATCCATTTATCAAGGACTGAAATATCTCCGAGATCCAGAAGCTGATCGATTTTTTCGGGATAGCCATAATAAGTAAGAAGTGTCTGTCCCACTCCTTCTGGATAACCATCGGAATGACAGTAAATCGTTCTGTACTTACCAGCTCCTGCCTGTTTTGCAATATAACATCTTGTTGACATAGATTCCTCACATTCTGTCATATTTAACTGCCACAATTTTGCCGTCCACCTTTGCGAATTTTTCCGGGAATAAAAACTTCTGCTTATACCTTGTTTGTTGTTCTTCCGACAAACTAAGGATGTTGTTTTCACAATGAGAAACGATAAGCGTGATATGTTCCACGCCTCGTTCTCTTAGAGCTTTTGCCGCAGCCACAAAAGTTCCGCCGTAGCTACAAATGTCATCACGAATAACAACTCTTTTTGTGCCTTCCTCGAACCCCATAATCTCATACGATTCGATACGACCTTCCGCGTTGCGCCGCTTGTTTCCGATAATTTCGGGAAGACCACATCTGGCATACTTTTTAGCCGCCCCGGCATCTGGGAACATAATCGCATCCGCTCCTTCTGTTGCCTCATAACTCAGAGCATCCTCATAGTTAATAAGACATCTATCAAGCAGTGCGGTGCTAACGTCGGAATGAGGGTCGAGCACTACGACTATTGAAAAATTGAGAGAGTTGATAATCTCGGCAAATGATTTGAGCGTA
Organism: uncultured Lachnospiraceae bacterium; assembly: GCA_964403405.1. Taxonomy (GTDB): domain Bacteria; phylum Bacillota; class Clostridia; order HGM11327; family HGM11327; genus SIG351. Next base: position 7,496 of record CAYOGO010000001.1, read on the forward strand.
AACAATCGTCCGCTTACATTTCTATCCTGACGAGCGTGAGGGATGTACGGCATATTCAGAATGTTTTTGGCGTGAGGCATTCTGTTCTGAATATCTCTTGTTATACAATACAAAGCAAACAACTCTGCGTCGTTGTCATACATCCAACAAATTTCGTTATGTTCGTAAATATACTGTCCCGAGATTGCTACACATTTAAGTGTTCCATCACCAAATGTTTCCTGTGGTATTTCAATTCCGTTAACCGTAATCATTTACTTCACCTCGATCTGGCACGTTCTCATTACTGTCAAAGCAGCTTCGTGTGTTTCTGGGGTCACACCCGCACAACAACTTGAATCAACCGCAATATCAAGTTCTGGGTAATGAGCTTTAAGTAGCATCGCGTTAGACACAACGCAGATGTCAGTACACAAGCCAACAAGTTCGACATACTCGACACAAGAGCCACGAATGATTTCTGGCAATGCTGTGCTGCCGAATGTGCGCTTTGTTAGTGTGCTCAGAGCAGAACAATGCTCACAAGACTTGTCAATCAATGTTGCCATAATATCCGCATTGATTTTATGTCCGTCGGTATCTTCGATACAGTGAGGAATCGGCAAAAACTTGCCCTCTCTCGTTTCCATATAGTCCGCACCGTGGGTGTCCATCGTGCAGATTATATCTCCGTCCCAACCAATGATCTTTTCAATCACTTTTGGAACAATAGCTTGTGCCTCTTTTGTGCCAAGCGCTCCGTCGATAAAGTCATTTTGCATATCGACGATTATTAACAGTTTCTTATTTGTCATATTGATTCCTCTCCTTATTCGTCCTTGAACAACTTTCCCTCTTCTGTTTCAAAGAACATCTTTCTCAGCGAACAGATATCTTTAGGGATGATAACCTCTGGGTTTTCAACTTCAATATTATGAAGTGTTTTAACCCATCCGTAATACTGATTTGCAATCGCAGAAGTAAGCGCAGACGTCTTTCTTCCGTCGATATATCCCTTACGAATCGCCTCGTGAGAAATAGATCTCATAAACTTCCAGAAATTATAGTAATGGAGTTTGAGCTTCACCATATATCCGTTTGCGTCTTCAATAACAAATCCCTCGATGTGTCTGTTCTCGTATTTGTAATCTTCGCTTGTTACAACATAGTACCAATCGAAGAATTCCTGCCAACTCTCAAGAACGTATGCCTTTTCTTTGTGCGTAAGACCGAAATCGTTCGCAACGGAACACATAGTCTCGTAGTCGTACTTTCGATATTTCATATCGTTATATACAATGTCGAGCAAGAACAGCTTGTCCTCGTCGTATTCGATGATATGAGGGTCGTTTGTCATATCTACGCACTCAAACACAAACGAAACATCGTGCTCTTTACAATACTCCTTAATTCTGTTAAGGGTTTCGTCGGTGTACTTTCTACGAAGCATATCCTTGAGCCATACGGCAAAATCTCCATCAGGACAAGATTTTGTAGTCACAAACAACGAGTCGTCGTCTGCTCCGTAAGACACAATGCCGAGATAACCATTCTCTTTCACATATGCTGCTGCCGGGAATGACAACTTATACTGAAGCATATCGAGCTTCGTCTCGGGGCGTTCGTTGATGTTAAAGAACTTATCATATGCTCTTGCGGCGACCTTTTGTCTTGGAATATCAATATACAGACCGCGAGCCTTCGTTGTCTGCTCGTCCCAAACCTTATCGTAAAACGCCGTCTTGGTGAAATTGAACGAGGAAATGTTCCCGTACTGCTTTTCCTGCACATAACGATTCTGTCTGAGAGCAATAATCATATCTCCGACCGTTTGCTCTCCCTTGGTAGCAGGCTCTGGACGCACTTCTCTTTCCTTAAACACATTGTTCTTGATTTCCACGACGGTATGAGTTCCGTCTGGCGTTACCTGAACGCATCTAAGATGACCGCCAAACTCAACCTGCCCCTCAAGGTTAAACACTCTGTCATTTACTTTCGTAGGTAATTGCTTAGTATTTCTGTGTCCGTGGATCTGATAGCAATTATCTGGAGTGTTTTCAACAAAGGCGTTTGCAACAGCCTCAAAGTCGTTGTAATTACCAACACCTCTGATCATCTGCGAGGTTGCTACGGTTGTCATATTGTTGGGGATATTACTCAGTCCAGCGTGAGTAACAATGTATGTATTACCTGCATAGGTGTAGTAGGCGCATTGACCGAGCTTGCGATACAACTGCCGAACGAGTTTCTTATTGACCTGTGCATTATTAAGCTCTGTCTTCGTAACAAGCTCAAACTCCTTTGACGAACTGACACCGTCATTCGCCCATACCCATAGCCATCTCTCGTGATTACCCTCGAGCAACCACACATTAGGCTTTTGGTCAATACCCATCAAGAAGTTAATTACTTGCGCGTTCTCAACTCCTCTGTCGATATAGTCACCGCAGAAAATATACAGTTCGTCGTCTTTGAATCCGCCGTCCTGATCAAAATACTCTTTTAATGCGGTGTAACAACCGTGAATATCGCCGATATGATGTACCTTCTTGTACTGCGATACGTCGAGAGGTTTCATCCAAATTCTGTCGAGCTCGTCGGGTTTAATGACTGTAATTCCCGACGGAATTTTCTGAGTCTGGAAACGAGCGTACATCTTGTCGATTGCATCGTCAGGCACTTGCTTGACTTCGGGACGCATACGATTGCGCTCCTTGACAACCTCGATGGGGATATCAGTAAAGTCAACGCAATAAATGCGATACTTATATGAGTCGCAAAGCTCTTTGTAACGATTCATTTCGGATGTCTTGGAGTTCGTTGCGTCGATAACTGTGAACTCGCCGTTTTGCATACGAAGCTCCAATAGCTTAAACAGTGTGCTCCACACGACATTGTCGTTCATAGGATTGATGGCTTCTTTTCCAGACACAGTCATAATCGGGCTCGAACACTGCATTCTGATATCATCCGCCGACAGCGTATAATTCTTCAGTCCATTCTGTTCAATCCACGTTGACTTACCGCACCCGCAACTTCCTCTAAGTAATAAAAGAACTCTCATTTAACATCTCCTTGCCTCGACATCAGTGTCGTAAAATTTAATAGTTATTGTTTTAGTGCCTTTTGTGAACCTTCTTGAGCGGATTTCCGTTCTTATCATTGTATTACTTACGGTGTTACCATAAGCACCACGATCTGCTACGCAGAATTCCCCAGTGATAATATGTAATGTGGATTTATCTTCACAAAAAGCCATTGGTGTCGCTAACAAGACTCGAACTTGTATGCATTTCTGCTCTGGTTTTTGAGACCAGTGTGTCTGCCATTTCCACCATAGCGACGTATTAAGCCATTCTCCAACTCTCCCAACCTTTCAGTTGCACAGGGCGTACTGTGTAGGGCGGCGCTTACCCTGAAGTTTCTATCACCGCAGATTGTTGTATCCTCTGCAAGTACCGGCGCTTTTAGAGAATGGCGCGTTGGCTGATACAAACCAACGCATTGGCTGGGATGGCTGGATTTGAACCAGCGAGCAGCGTTGCTGACTTGTCGGAGTCAAAGTCCGATGCCTTACCGCTTGGCGACATCCCATCGTTGCGCTTATTCTCTTACCCTTTTATATCGCGCACACCTGCTTATCCACGGCTATTGCCTGATACGAGTTTCTCAAGGGTACAGGTGGTGGTATTTCTTTATAAAAATCTTTCGATATAAACTCTATCCTGTGTAAACACTGGAATTTCTGCGTCAATCACCCATCGAGTTCTTGGATAGAAGCCATCCTTAATGTCTACATCGGGGTCTTGATATTCTTCTTTTACACAACACACTCCGCGCTTAAACTCCGTAGGCATATCGTTAAAATTGATTGACTTCTCAGTCATTAACATCTCTTGGATGTCATTGCAGGACTTTCCGTGTAATGCTTTGTGTGAGAAATTACACTGTCCGAGCATCTGAATGGCGTTTCGTGTTGCGTCCTGCTGTCTCCAGATAAAACAATTGACTACTTCTTCGACAGGAATGTTAAAACATCGAGAGTCGAACATCGCAATTCCAATTTTTGAGAAGTACGAGTCATACAGTGCGTCGAACTCTTCTACGCTAAGTGGTTGCGAGCCAATATCGCTTGTGTAGTAATCGTACCTACGATTGACTTCTTCCGCAAAGAACTTGTTAAACGCCATTGTAGCCATACTTGCAGAAACACTGCAAATTTTCTGAACATTGTTATCGAACCAAGCGTCTGTAGTAAGCGTATCGTAGTCCGTCAGTAGCAAGGTGATTTCGTCGGACTGAGTATATCCGAGCTTAACACACTGAATATTCTCGCACAGATACTTCATAGTGTTGTTCATTGCGAAGTGAAAGATTTCGTCATATGGCTTCGCCAATCCTCTTGTAAAGGTGTGAAACGCCTTACCATCAAGTCTTATAATCACGGGCATTCGACGCACGAGGTATGTCTTAGCTCGATTCTCATAATTGTTTTTCATACGGTCTCCGAGAGAGTCTTTCTTATTGCTCATTATGTATTCAGTCCTTTCGTTTATTTATGGTCGGGGCGACAGGAGTCAAACCTGCTTGACCTTGTTCCCAAAACAAGTGGGTAGTCGTTACCCTACACCCCGTTAATTGTTTTGAGCCGACTATTACGGGGCGCCCAGAGGGTGGACACGTTTGAATTCCACATTGGTGCGGATAACAGGAGTTGAACCTGCACGGGTAACCACCAGATCCTAAATCTGGCGTGTCTGCCAATTCCACCATATCCGCATATAGAAGATGCATAAGTGACTCCGCTATCCGCCTCGCCCTTTGCCTTTACGCAAGACTACCATTCAATCACAACTCCATCTACGAGGACGAACCTTTCGTATGGTTTGTCGTGGTCTTTTCAGCTTTAATGATAGCAGGAGTGTTCGTGTTTCTCATCGTATACTACCAAGGTATTTGTCGTGCGGCTATGGCTTGGCGACTATTTCAGAGCCTACCTTCGGTTGTACATCGCAACCTAACCGCTATTTCTTTATAGCCCGACGCTCTCGCGCCACCTTGGATTCCGACCGCCACTCACAGCCGTGATATGTTATCTCAATCGGGCTTTCTTGCAAATAAGAGGGCTCAAACCTCTGACTTATAGGTTTTACTCGTACAAGGAACTTCCCCTTGGAGTCTTAGCTACTACCCTAATCGTGTTCTCACTACACCATATTTGCGTATCGCGGCTACGTGAGGCTTCCGTAGCCGTTTGTTTATTTAGTTACTGTCGTTATTGCCCGTAATAATCCTTCTCATACGACGTCTTCTTGTATACGCCAAAGAACACGCCAAGTCCTACGCCCACAAGAAGGACGAGGATGCCAAAAATAAATCTACCATTTTGTTTTCTCCTTAAAAAATGTTTAATTTCCGACTGGGATAATTGTCGGAGTTTTCGTTGGCAAAAGCCTCCTTTGCCATTGTTGCATTGTATCCCACATAGAATACCCAGCAAGTTAAGCTTGAGAAATAAACAACTAATAAAAACAACCAGCTAAGTTCGGGTCAATCTTAAAGATTTCGATTTATTGAACTTTGGCGAAAGTCCTTATATAGTCTTGCTTTCTTGGACATTCGGTTTGAGGGCGTTGATAAGTCGAGTCGATTGTGCTGCACACGGGTTTGTTATACAATAGTACCTGCCAGTTACGCGTCCTGCCGGGAATGTTCCCTCTCATCATTTTGTTACTTTTGATATCACCAAAAGCGTTACCTTACGATAACAATATCGAATACAATGCTATTGTTTTTATTCAACTCGTTTGAACCAAAGGTATTCTATATAGTCATCAGTGACATACTCACCACAGCAATCACAGTCAAACAACGCACTCATTACTGCTCCTGTTTCTTCTGGATCAAGCAGAAGCTCGTGACAAACATCGTACTGGAGTGTAGCGCACAGTTCCAACTCGTAGAACTCGTCTGCATCTCCGTCGCTCTTTTCCAGATAGAAGTAACAACCGCTTTCGTGATGCAAGAACACCTGAAAATCATCGTAATCAAGAACGATTTCAAACTCTTCTTCGTGAGTGTAATAGTACAGACAAAAATCTGTGTAATTGGTAATTTCGTAATCCATATTGCACCTCATCCCCAATATGTACCAACAAAATGCCGAATCTTGCTTCTGTAATCAAAGTCGGGAGTTAGATAAATCCCTATCTCGTACTTGAGTTCTTCGACCATTTCGTCCATATTTTTGTACGCAGCTTTGAATAGCGAAGGCAATCTACTCGCGGTCAGGATATATACGGCTTCATCGCTAAAGTCATCAATGTTTGATGGTTCTTCTTGACCGTCGTCTCTTAAAGCAAATGCTTCACCAGAAAAGTTGCTGATATAATCAACGCAAGTCAGTGCCTCTTCAACTATTTCATTGAACCCATAAGGATCTTCCTCGTAGTCGTCATCTGAATACTCGTCGCAAATCTTACTCGCAAGCTGTTTCATCATAGCATCGTCGAGCAAAATTCCGTATGTATCAACGGCATATTCTCTCATACTCATTACTCGTCACCGTCCATTTCTTCTATATCATCAATGTCCCAAGTGCCATCGGAAAGCTTGTACATTTCATCACAAGTTAATTCGCTAACAAAATCTCTTGCGGCTTCTTCAGAAACAGCACGCATAACGAGGATGCCATCATAAGAGATGTGCACTTGAAATTCTTTCTCTGGCAGATCCGCATCACATTGTTTGCATTCTGGACAGTTTCGCTCTCCGCTTGCGCCAAGACACTCACAATCTGGACTGCAAGGGATTGACTTGTCGAGTTCGCAGGGGGTTAGGCACTCACTGCAAGGTTTACCACACCAGTCTTTATGCATAATTATTCATCTCCTATTCAACTCGCAAATATTTCGTCGTATTCCATCGGCTCACACGCCGTTTCCGACCTGACTTCGCCGTCAATTTCGCATCTCAGATCTTCTACGAGTTCTAAAATCTCTTCGATGCTAAGTCCCACAATCGACACGCTTGCGAATATTTCGCCAAGACAAAGGTCATTTTCGTGGTAGATATCGAGTATTTGCTGCTTTGCGTGTGCAATATTGCTCACCTCGATAGCGTCTGGGTTCCAGTCAATCGACGGATTAACCTCGTATAATTGACCGTCCTTAACCACCCAACGCCACCTGTCTCCGCACTCGCCAGAAATCTCTATATAAGACCCTTCGTTGCAGAACTCCGCAATAACACTAAGGAACTCTCGCTGATCCCAAAGCTTCTCTCCTTCGTTATCAATGAGATATTCAGATAGGTCTGTGTTAAAAGTCGCTATCATATTGAATTCGACTGCAAGGTCTTCGATCTTATCGTACCGATTCCAGTCGTCCATTTTTCGTTCATCTCGCATCCATTTCTTTATGGCGTCAACTGCGAAATTTGTATTTCTTAATGGAAGCTCGATACTTCCCTCAACTTGCTCTATGTAATATCCCATAAATTCCTCCGTTACAACAAGTGAAGCCTGTCCATAATCGTTTCACAGACAAAGTTATAGTCATCATCAGACAAAAGATTTCTCGGGAACAACCACAATACAGGCCACTCGTCATCAATGGAAAACTCCATCTCGAGAGTTGCTATCTGTTCAGGTTCAAACTCATCATCGCCCACATAAACGGGTACTATTAGTTCGTAAGTTCCGAATTTGCTTACGTTCTTAACCTCAATTTCTCCACGCTTCTCGCACATCTGGTCAATTCGCTTAATTATTCTTTCTTCTGTCAAAGACAACACCCCTTTGATCAAAGTATTGTTTTATTTCAAGGGACATTCCGCAGTACAACAATCGCCGTTCAAATAACACGGAACGTCCTTGTCCGTAGCGACATCGTAATATGGATTACATACAGGAATCTGTCTTTCTTCAAGGTACTCCTTAACAAATTCAACCACGTCGCCAATCATTTCCATATCCCAGTCGATTTCGTTAATCGCAAGAGATTGCAACAATTCAAAAGCTGCGCTGTCAATCATATCGTTTCGCTCAACAGAAAAATCGTCAAACCCGCTATCGTCTCTTCTTACACATTCGCCATCAAGAAAGTGATAGTCGCCAGCATACGCACAATCGGCACAATCGTTTGTTTCGTCTCCGCCCAGAGGACATTCAAGCCCACACATCTCTTGTTCCATACAAATTAGCTCGTCTTCCGACGCAGCGTCTTGACAAGCGCCGCAATAATACGGAATATCGTGTTCTTCAATGTCTGGAAATCTCTCTTTCAAAGAATCAATAGTTTGCTGATCATATTGTTTATATCCGCACTTTTTACAAACTAACGCCATAATTCATTCTCCTATGTATTTAATCGAAATGCTCTGCCTAACACCGCGTTCGTTACTTTACGCAATCGCTGTCGCCCTAAAGAAGTAGTCACGACTGTCTTACGACATCAACTTCCCCTACGCTCTTGTTCTTTAGGTCTCAGGGGTAGTGGTTTGCAGAGCCCTACTGGAACCCCCTTTTCGGATTGATATATTATTGTACTATGCACCTATCGTATACGGTAAAATAGTACACAACCTCGCCGTTCTGCCATTGTTCTTTTAAGCTATATTGGATGGATATATCTGGAGTAAACATTGCCATACCGCAAGTTTTAGAATACTCACCCCACAATCTTTTAACTTCCAGACATATCGTACGATATTCTTTTGAACCTCTCAAAAAATGATTGGACGGATTCATTAAGGTACATCTAATTTCTTTCAATTCATCATACCGTTCAATTTGTTTGGAAAGAACGCTAATTTTTTCGCTTAGAGACATCATAGATAAGTCAGGCATATCATCATCGTATGAGAAATTTTATCTCTCAACCCAACGCAAAATGTTTCGAGGTAGTGGGACAACGCGTTATCGCCAAAACTTAATTTGATTATCATCAGGCACAACCTCCGCAGCATCCATACGAAACCCTCTCATTGAACACTCGGTCAATTTCATCAGCGTACATTTGTAGCTCTAAAGGCAGTTTGTCTCCCATTCTTTCGTGAATGGATGGTAGTTTGTATCTAACCCTCCTCCAGAACACCAAAAACGACCTCAACGAGTCATCGTCTGCGCTCTTTTTGTATGGACTAAACTTATATTCCCGACCGTCTACTTCGATAATCAAAGTCCCTCGACACAGATTAGGATACTCTCCGTCGTATGATATAAATCTAACGTGTTCAACAACACTGTTATTGATGAGCATAAATATCCCCCATCTTATCTTGACATTCTTTCAAAAACGCTTTCAGATCGTTTTCGTTCATAAGTTCTTTGAGTTTTGCATAGAACAACTCATTTTGAATCCGTTCTCGACGTTTTTGCACGCCAGATTTGGCAATTTTTAACGCTCTTTCGGTATGCATCTTTTCAATATGTAGCTTTCTAAGTTGATTCTTTTTAATTGATAATGCCACTCCTGCCCTGTCAAACCACGCCTTGCACTCTCTGCTCATTGGTTTGTCGCGCTTTGTCTTTGCAATGGTCATTTTAGCTTTGATGCCTGTAATTTCCTCGTCGAGTTCATCAATGTCGCGGTCTATATCATCGAGTTCATCGGAAATTGCTACTACATCACTTGCGTTGCAATCTTCATATCTAAAATGCTTACACGTTTCCCTGTCCTCGTAAGCACAAGCGGTTTCCTCAATCGTTTCTGCCGAGGAATAATCAGAATGCCAAAATTCCAAGCAGACATTAAAGTGTTCACAATCTCCGCATCTCATATCACATCTCTCCTTGATACTTTTTGATAGAAAATCTATCGGTGTAGTCTTCTTGCTCGTGGTCACCCCACACCAATACCTCGGTACACCCTGTCGGCGTATCTGATTTACTCTGCATCTCCTTGCGAACTAATGCGATGTCCTGATCAACAATCTTTGTTGCCGTTTCCTCGAGATAAATTGTTATCTCTTGGTTGTTACCACCAGCATTATAAGCCTCCGCAACAATCACGTGTGTTTCGTCAAAAGGAATACTAATCTTTTTGTTGCCTGTCAATGGAGTGCCATCTTCGATTTTGAAATACTTTCTAATACCCTGAAGCATTTCTTCGTCTTCGATAAAGAAAATATCCCTATGTTTATCAGATTGAATTTGACCAAGTACATTTGATATGAACTGACCAAATCTCCAATCAGGAACTCTTTCCCAAGTTGCGGCGAGCTGCTCACAGAACTCTTTTATGCGTTTTGGCTCTCTCATACCGCACCTCTATTCATTACGGTATCGAAATCCATTAACTCCGTGGCAACTACTTCGTCAAAGTGCTGATCACCCCACATATTGTACTGGTACTCTCCGACAATCGGAGCCAGAGGTGTGTTGGTCGGTGCTCCAAAAGCACTTCTGATTGTGTCAACCTTGTCCGTATCAAAGCTGTCGCAACAGCACAAACCGGGAACAATTCCACGTCTGGTCTGACACAAGACCATATCACCCGCTTTCAAAGTTCTTCCATCAGGAACTCTAAAAATGTACTTTCCATCACCTGTGTGTTTAATGATTACAATTCTTTCCATACCGATTTCCTTTCTCTGACTATTTACAATCCACGTAGTGTAAAGCTTGGTCGTAATCCTGAGGATGTCTCGAGAACAAGCTCTGGACAGCGTTAATCATCTGCGAATAGGTGGCTTTCGATTGATGTTTCGTAGAAAAAGTTTAATATTTTCTTTGAAAAGATACCAAATTCGTGGAGGATTGGTCTTGACAATCGGACAACTGATTGCGATGACGGCTTCGTGAGCGTTCGTTTCTGGGCAGGCATCTCCTTGGATACCGTCCGCCCGCCAGTGGGTTCTTCCGACATTTTGTTACCTTGAATATCATCCAAGGCACCCATCTAATGATGAGCAATAACGATTGTAAATTAGTTTTTATTTAATCAAACTTGTATTTTATTTGCGAGCGTCTGCAATTGACGCAATCATATTGGCGCTGACTATGCCAAAGTTGATTCCAAGCAACCAAATATAAAGGTTGTCATTTGTTGCTGTAACGATGTTAAAAATACCAAGGATTGTAAGCAGTATCAGCCAAACGGCATCCAATATTACTCGATTCCATCTGTTCCAAAACTTTCTCATATTGCCTCCTGTGCTGTATTATTAAATAGCTGCGATACGAATTCATCCATACTTTCCAATAGTCTGTGACAGTTTCCGTGAGATGCGTGATTTTTCCAAGGCTCATACTTCTCTGTGAACGATTCCATCGTCATCTTCCCATTGATTACAAGTCTTGCGTACTTTCTCAATCTTTTCTTGATTTGTCGTTTGTTTTCGCCAGTTAATCGACGAATGATAACACCGTCTTCGGTAATGTATGTATGAAATCCAAGAAATCTCAACCCTTTGCGTATCGACACGATTTCCGTTTTATTGTTCAAAGTCAGGTGTAAAGTATCGAGATATTCTTCAATACGCTTGAGGCAATACTTCAAATATTCTTTGTCTTCGGATATTAGATAAAAGTCATCCATATATCTTCCGTAATACTTACACCCGAGCTCTTCGGTAATAAAGATGTCAAGCCCCGCCAGATAAATCAAAGCGAAAACCTGACTGCACTGATTACCAAGCGGCAGACCGTTCCCGTCTGTGCTGTCTATAAACAGATCGCACAACCACTGGATCTCCTCGTCCGTGAAATACTGACGAATGATTGCTTTCATCACATCGTGATCAATGCTATAAAAGAACTTCGTTATATCACACTTGAGAATATATCCATCGCATCCGTGTTCTTGGTAGAACAAACGCATATTCTCGGAAAGCCGGTCTAACCCAAACAAGGTTCCTTTCCCAATCTGTCCTGCGTAATTGTCTTTAATGAAAACTTCTTTCATTCTCGGCAATAATACGTAGTCACATAGGCAGTGCTGTAAAACCTTGTCGCGGAAAGAACCTGATTTGATGTTTCGCGGTTTGGGTTCAGTGACAACAAATTCTGCGTAAGGAGATATTTGGTATGTATGTTCAATCAACTGTCGCCTCATAACGCATATGTTTTCAAGTGCCATAGCGTCAAATTTTATAGCGCCTTTCTTTTTTCCCTTTCCCCTCATAGACTTCTTGTATGACTTATACAAGTTGCCGAAATCTGTTACAATCTGAAAATCTCCCATAATATTCCTTTGTATTTATCCCACATCCTGTGAGAAAGGTTATATGCTCTTTTGATAGTGTGGAGCACTCCTTGTAGCCACCGAAGTGACTTATAGACCTCACTTATCCACCAGAACGGGCGAACGCCGCCGTTGTCATTGTCGCAGTCGTTCCAGTTCAGAACGCCATTCGAGTTGACGTAGCAAACGTTACGAGCATCAGCATATAGCCTAAAACATCAATCAGGTCTTCCGCCAAGCAAGTGTCATATTTTTGATGTCGTGAACCAAGCCAGTCCACGTCTCGCTTGTGGCATAACTAATGAGGTGAGCGTGAAGACTATACTTCACAAGACTCATAAGCTTATTACACTTTGTAATTGCGCTTGTCTGTAACTCAAACCTCTTTGCTTTGTGTTGTGGCGTTTCAGCTCTATATCCGTTAGCATCAAGAATATCACTATGGATATCAAGTGCGTATTCTTGGAGCCGAGTAGCCAATCTTTGAAATTTAACGGGATAATGACTTCGGTTGGTGGTTATGTCAAAAATCGAGAAGTAAAGTGCCTCGCTCTTTCCCGCAATTTCAAATGTTGTTTCTGGCATAGTGTGTTAAATCAAGAGAGAAGATTTCAAGATACAAAACGGGCGAACGCCGCCGCTGCCAATGTCGCAGGCGTTCCAGTCCAGAACGCCATTCGAGCGGACGCAGCAAACGTCACGAGCGTATCCCTCTACATCTGCACTTACTCTTGTCGCCGTATGCCACCAACTTCCGTATGCGGGCAAGAATTTTCTGTACGCTCTGTATCTTTCTGTCGTCAGAATAGACACATAGTCTTCACAAACCTTTACTCCCGTTCCGTCATCAGCCGTCAGGTCTGTCTGATGCTTCACGATATTTTCCTTACCTACAGCACCTGCGATTTCCTTATAGAAATCGTTATTCAAGTAGGCGCGGATATCGCTGTTGAGATAATCGCCCGTCTTTCCGAACGCCATCTTCTTAACGAAATCCTTGGCGATAACCGCCGTAACACCATTCAGATGCTGAAGAACAATGTATTCTCTTTTGCCGAGCTTAATAATCGCTCCGGGCTCGTGCTCTCCAAGAGCTTTACATCCCTCGGGAGACAATGTAATAATAACAGTACCGTCATTCTCGCTCGTTGTTACCCTTACGTTGGGTGCGTTGTTTACAATTTCAACTCTCATTGATTTTCTCCTGTTATGTAAAAGATTTTTAAGAAACACGGAGTACACCTCCGTTCACTTCCGTATATCCATCTTCGCTTAGTAACTCCCCAAGCTTTTCGTAGTCTATACATTCAAGAAGCGTTTCCTTGCTGAACATTCCATCGTCTGCGAATTGCTCAGCAAGTTCGGTCAAAGTAGTTCTTGGATAGAAATCGACATCTCTGTCCTCGACCTTGTCGATTGCATCTTCCAACGAATATCCTTCGCTATCTATTAACGCTACCATCGCGTCATATTCATAGTCCTGTAAGTCCTCAATGCGTTCAACCAAGTCGCTCGCACTGTATGGATTCTCACAATCGGACTGAGTTAAAATCTCGGAACTAAAGTCCAAAACCTCATATGTGTCTGACGGACTATCTCCAGCCATCAAACTGTCAAAGTCGTACTCTGCGTCTGGATCAATTCCCATTTCTTCTAACATCTCGTTGAATTCGTTTTCCGTAAACGGTAAATCAATCCACCTCGGTGCGACCTGACGATTACTGCTTCCTATGAGCAGTTTGGAATAAGTATTTATCATATTCACCTCTCGTCTTCCGCCCATTCAACTATCAGCTCTTCCAAAAAAGCCACATCTTCTTGTGGAATTGGTCGCGCCAACCATTGTGTGCCGTATATAAATCCTCTATCGTCTTCCAGACCGATTTCTTTAAGGTACGCCCTTGCGGCAGAGTAATCATATTTATTTTGTTTCTTCCATTCTTTCAGAGCCAACTCTTGGACTTGTGTTCCAGCAGTTAAATCGTTAAGATGGTACGCTCTCCATATTCTAACGAGTCTATCGAAAGATGCAAGTTCAAGTTCTGGTACTCTTTCTCGATACATCTCGACTATTCGCTCTATGCACTGATCGCCGTATCTGCCTTTTCGTGGTGAAGCACATATACTAAGAACTGGTATATTGTCTGCCTGCAAAGTGTCATACCGAATCACATTCTTTTCTGTCAAGCTTATTTCAAATTGCAAACATCTTGTGCTCTTTCTGAAGTATTTGCCGAGCTTCGCAAACTTTCCGCACGGCATTAACCGTAGATATATCGTATGTTCCTTCATACGCACCTCCGTTACACAGAAGTTATTCCAATTACATCTTCCCAGCTAAGACCATTGTCTTCCACATCTGGTTCTTCTGTACATACTGGCATATCTTCTGCTTCGTCGTCTGGGTCGTCCTCCCACTCGTCTTCCTCGAAGTCGTCTTCTGTATATCCCCATATGTCCATTGCTAACGCACGGTCGTCCTCTACATCGAGCTCGCTTCCATATCCTTCGCTATACCACATCTGCCCGCAATTGTTTCCGATATCTTCATCAGCCCAACGGTGAGTGAAGTCAAGGTCTGGATATTTTTCAGCCAGAGCCTCAATAATCGGGAATGGCGCAGACCAAGCGGTCTGAAACACCAACATTCCTTCATCGAGACTCCATTCAGCGTTACAAGCATTCCACTTTGTGCCCCAGTTACGACGACACCAGTCAAACCAAGTGTAACAACCGTAATGTTCTCGATTGTACATATACTGCTTACCGTCTTCGTAAAGTTTGTCCCATACTTCGGGAGACGTCTCTGTGGAATTCTTGAGCCGCGAAACGACTTCGTTAGCCCAGTCGTTGTTAAAACAATTGGAGATCAACCCAGAAAGGTTTGTTTGCTCGACGGGAATTGTCAACCGTTCCGTAACATAATAAGCAATCGCTCTGTCTGTATTTGAGCCCGACTCAATATTCAGAGACTCAGGCATAGGAATGAGCTTGTTGAAGTCAAATGCTCGTTCTTCGTTTTCTGTCGATAGCTTTAACTCGCGGACTAACGCCGCAACTTTTTCGTCACCGATATTTTCAAAAATAATTTCGTTTTGTACCCAGTTTGGCATTACTCCTCCTTTATGAGACTGTCAATCTCCCATCAAATGTGATTGGAGTATGATGCACCATTCCTGCTGATTGCCTAAAACGGTACTTGAGGTTGGATATCGCTCGTGCTTCTGAAACAGCCCAAGTGGAGGCTCTCCAGTGTCTCGCAGCCAGATTATCGAAAGCGTAGACTGCGCCTTCATATGTGTATTTTCTGCTCATAAATTCTCCTTTCACTATTTGCTTGTTATTGATTCCTTACAATCCAACGCGGTTGAAGCTCATCAGAAAGATTTCTTCTGAAGAAGTATTTCAGCTCAATTTTGATGTCTTTGAAAGTATCGAGTTCGTTTGTTTTCAAGGTTTTCCTTTGAAAACAACAGCAATAACATTGGGATTTTCGGTAGTTTCTGCACTTGCGAGCAGTTTCCTGTGGCAAACGGTTCGCCAGCAATGTGCTGCGCCAACGTCTTCCTTCGGAAGCCGGCTCTCCATCGTCTCGCTTCTTCGGACATTGTGTCACGTTTGATATCATCAAACGCATCATCAAACAAAGTTAATGATAATAGCGATTGTAAGCTGTATCCGTCAAGATACTCAAAAATTCTTGGTGGCTTGTAAGCTTGAAAGAATTTTTCTTGAAAATTCCTCCTCTGTCGTAGAACAAATCTGCGCCTTGCGCAGATTTGTTCTTCGTCTGAGGAGCGAATTTTTAGTAATCATCGTTGTATTGCATTCGGTATGACCAGATGCTCTATCAAATAAGGGGAATATGTATGTGATAGAAAGACCTATCCAGACGGATAATTATGTTTAATTACGGATTAAGCAAAGCCTTCGCCGTAGCTAAAACATCTTTATTGAATTTTGTGGAGTACGCATTGAGAATTTTGTCAATCTCCTCGCCCTCTACCATCTTGTAGTAGGCAACGAGACCAAGGAAATGCTGTACGTCCTCGAGTTCCCAAGCAACGCCTTTCGCATCGTCAGTCATAAACTGGAAGATCATTGCTTTGAAGACCTTTTTCTTTTCGTGACCGATTGTAATCTTGTTCTCTTTGTTGAGCATAACTCCCAAATTCCAGTTTCTTCCCGCCGAAGAACCATATCTGGTCTTCTCTGCGTTAAGCGTAAACGGAGCTGAGAACTGATTGAAAATGTCGGTTATCTTGTTCTGCACGGCCGTCCAATGGAAACTGAACTGGCTGGAAATCAACATATCGTCAGCGTATCTTGTATAACAAAGATGCGGACTGTATTCACGACACATCTTTGCAATCGCGTGATCGATGGGAATCATCATCATATTCGTCAGCATTGGACTGGTGGGCGTTCCCTGCGGCAAACCGCCATTCAGGAAACAAAGAGATAATGCTTTTTGAAGCACCTCTCTGTATCCGTAATCATAATTTACGAACACACAAAACGGATAAAGCTCGCAGAGCATATCCATCAAAAACTTCTCTGTAGTGGACGGAAAGAAACCCTGTGCATCGAGTTTTAAGAACCAACGGGAGTTGTTTGTCTGGTGACGCTTTACGCTGTCAATCGTGCTTCTACCGTGAACATACGCAAAAGCGGTAGTATGATAGGATGCGAAAAATTTCTTTTCGAGAATTTCTTTCAGCTCTCTCAAAGCCTTCATCAGCTCGTCTTGGGGAGCATCTATCTTACGCAAACCGCCACTTCTTTTAGGAATTTTGAAACTTCTATAAAGCACAGACTTATCTTCCGTATTGATAAGACCTGCGTACTTTTCGTTAAAAGCCACGAGAGCTTCATACATACCACGGAAGTTTGTCTTTTCGATCAAATTGGGGTTAATGTTGTTTGTGAGCCACGTCCTTGTGTCTCTGGTGTCTTTCGCCGGCATAAAATCCGACTCACTACATCCGTTCAGGATATCGTCAAACGTGAGCTGATACGTTCTCGGTTCGACATTTACGGTAATATACGGCATATTGTTCCTTTCTTTCTGTAATCGCGAGGTACAGATGACTGTCTGAAGACTCACCGCGGTCGGCGATGCATCTTCTGCGTCGTCATCGCAAGGTTAACAGGCGGTAGTCGGGTGGGCAAAGCTGTAAGGAAAACGGGTGTGATTTGGTAATGACGGGTTGGTTTCAAGTAAATTTAATATTAACTTGACACTTATCCGCACGAAATGGCTCCGAGCACCTCGTTACTCCTGATGGAGGCGTCACGCCTTCTGTCCCACTGGGGCTGCCATCTCTTGACATTTTGGTACTTTCGGTAAAACCCAAAGCCTTGTGTCCGAAGAAACAAGAATAACATTACAGAATTGTTTTATTTTTGATTGTTGGTGTAAGCCTCTACGGCAAGTTGGTCACAGCGCTCGTTTTCTGGGTGACCATTATGTCCTTTGATCCAAACAAATTTGACTTTGTGAACCTTGAGTAGCGATAAGAGTTCTTCCCATAAGTCTGAGTTCTGGGCAGGCTTACGGTTAGACTTTCTCCAACCATTTGCCTTCCAGCTTTCAGCCCAACCTTTCTCAATGCCGTTTACAACGTACTGAGAATCGGTTGTCAAAACAACCTCGCACGGCTCTCTTAATGCATACAGTGCTTGAATAGCAGCCGTCAACTCCATTCGGTTGTTCGTCGTGTCTGGGTTAAACCCCGATAATTCTTTGATCGCGGAGCCGTACCTTAATACGGCTCCCCAACCACCACTTCCGGGATTGCCAGAGCACGCCCCGTCTGTGAATATTTCGACACGCTTCATATATGTTTTCCTCAACGAATTACATCGTCATAATATCCATAGCGAACGGATTGCAGACAACGATCTTCTGCAATTCGCCGCCACGAATGAGGTTCATAAAGTTTGTAACGCCGAGAGCACAAATTACCCTAACTGTAGGGGCGACACCGAGCTCTGTGCCGCAGGCTGTTACAGGAGTAGCCTCGTGTGCTTCGTCGTGAGAGAAAGCCATCGACTTGATAAGATTGTCCACCTGACGCATATCGCCCCAGTCTGCGGCGTAATGCTGTGCATCTTCAAGACGCGTTCTGAAATCAAACACGGCTTTGATTGCCTTGTTCATACGATTCTTCTCGCAGATTTCACGTCTCAAGTCGATATTATCAACGGCAAGGAACACGTAACCGTTGAGCTTCTGATCTGTGTATCCCTGCCCGAACACCTCTATGGTGCTTTCCGCTTCGGGGTTGATATCACAGATGATTTTCTTAACTGCTTCAACCTTAGGTTTCTTGACGTCGCTCTGTACGAACATCTGATTTGCAAGGTTGTGCGGCTCGACAATGTCGAAATCATAAAGAACGAATTTCGTCACGCCGAGTCTTGCGAGATTTTCTGCGACAGTAGATCCCACGCTGCCACAACCGATGATGTGGCACTTGCCACGTACGTTGACCGGATCAAAGTATTCGATAGACTTTGTTAAATCCATTAGTGCCACCCCCATTCTCTCGAGTAGAACGGATCACTCGGGTCTTCGTCAACCCCATAGTAATCATCGTCGTCATCTCTTACGTTTGTGCTTTTTGTGTCGTTTTTTTTACTGTATCCAGTTCCTGCGGCGGACGGAGTTTTAGCCGTCGGCTTCTGAGAACCACCATACGAGTTTCCGCCGTATGAACTTCCGTTGTACGAACCTCCATATCCATTGTAGGAACTGCCGTAACTCTTACCGCCGTAAGACGAAACAGTCTGCACAGCAACTTTCTTTGCCTCCAAAACGAAATTGTCAACGGTATCGCCGTCGTCGAGCATCACCATCATATCAATTTCCTTGGCAGTCGTCGAATACATAGCGTTGTACGTTAAATCGTAGATTTCTGCGCTCCAATCGTGACTTTTGTTGATGATGAGGAAGATGTAGAATGTATCGTTATTGGCATCGGGTTTAGGAAGCTGGGTGATAACGTCCTTGCGATAATCGGTATCGGTTACGGACGGAGATACCGGCATATTGACGTGAGAATGTCCGTGGAAACGGAGCGCGTTAAATTTTTCGTCGTCAAGACCGTTAATCCAGTTGGAATATTTCTCCTGATCGGATGTAACGGTTGCGGCGGTTACAGTGTGAGGAGGAACAAGAATATCGTAAATCTCAAACTCACACTCGGAGAGACGTCTGACTAAGCCGTGCCACTGAACCTCCGTAGAAAATTCAGAGACGAGAGCCGTCATCTTAATCCACGCCATAGGCGTGAAGTAAAGCAACGCACATCTGTCGTCGCTCTTAAAATTCTGTCGGATGTCAATGCTACCATAGCACTTCGAGTTGAGAATCTGCGCTCTCAAGGCTTCGATAATGCGTGTAGCCTCATCCTGCGGTACATAAATTGGCTTAGCCATTCTGCTGTTCTCCTTCGTTTAAGATTTTGAGAAATTCATTCACCGATACCATCTTGCCGTCGGTGAGTTTGATGCAACGCACACTTCTGTGGCGGTCGAGCCAGTTAATCATATTGCCGACAACGGTCGAGTCGCCAAAGTTCAAGTTCTTTGTCGCACCAATAGCCTGTTCAATGGCGAGTTGCCACTCTCCGCTATCGGCATACTTGGAATAATACTGGTCGTTTCCTCCCGAACATCTGTAAAAATAAATGTGCGGGTGAGGAAGCAAATCTTCGCGGCTAAGTTCTTTATGCATACTGATGTATCTCATACTACCCAGAGAGAATACTGCGTTTACAACGAACACACCCTTGTGTTCTGCAAAAATTGCATTCATAACTCTCGGAATTTCGTCGGACGATGCCTCAGTATGAATATAAGATCTCTTTTTCTTGTAGATGGAAATAAACTCATCCTCATCGTAAAACTCAAGAGTCTCCGTGATTCCAAACTTGATTGTGTCGCCATCCGTGTAAACGATATCCAGACACTTGTGACTGCTGAAAAAGTCAAACAACTCCGTAGTTGCCTCCTCGGGAGCTTCTTCAAGCGCCTTGAGCAATCTCTGGTTGTCGGACAATTGTCTGTAAAGCTTTTCCATCTCAAGCTGGTATCGTTGAATCGAGTTGATATTGTTATTGACGGCGCTTCTATACGACGACAACTGCGTTTCCCTGATGGATTTCTCAAATCCATCGAGGTACTTGTGCAAGGACATATCTCTGAAGTCGAGCTTCTCTGCTGCACGGTTTATGTAGTCAACAAGGATGTTTTCTGCTTCAGCTTCACTCACATCCTTGTTGTTTACAGAGATAGCCTTGAAAAATGCCTGCTCTTCAGCAGAGAGTTCAGAGGTGAAATACCACCGAAACACTCTGGCAAAGGTCGAGATAAATCCTTGTATCCACTTAGCCGTAGCCTGTCTATCAACAGCGACTACAACTCTCTGCTTGTCCACATTTACGAACACTCTGGTCTTCGCAAACTGGCTCAAGTATCTGCTGATAGGGTATGGAGGTTTATCAAGAGACTCCCAACCATCGTGTGTCAGCTCGCTCGGGAAATACCCATTTCTTGTTTCGCAGATGATAACCGCATACCCGTCTGCGTCAAACGCGGCTCTGATGTCTCGCTCATTGCTGATTCTATGCATCAAGACGGTCGATCCCTTGACAATGCTGTCAAGAGTCCATTCGGTACGCTCGATGATAATGGCTCTTAAAAACGCCACCAACGAGTAGTCGCCATTTACGGAATTTGCTCCGCCAAGGATATTATCGGCTTCGCGACCTACCAGCCTCATCCTTTCTTTGGAAATTTGCAAGGTATTTCACCCCTTTCTGTCTTACCTAATTAGAGCGCGAGTGCGCCATCTGCCTTGACAATGGCGTTAAGGTTCGCAGTGGAACCATCGGCAACTCTGAGCTCCTCAAAGGTCTTGCCGAAGTCTGCTGCGGAGAGGATTGCACCGTCGAGATTGACCATCGAAGTAGAAGTATCAACGCCAAGCTCGGCGAAAACCTCACGGGGAGTGGAGGTTACATCTGCGGAAACGGTGCGGCGGGTAGTGTTAGTTCTTACATTGATCGAAATCATAATTACTTTTCTCCTTGAAATCAAATGTTTTTTGTTTTGTTTTTTTTGGTGTTCGTAACCCTGTTATCGCCTCAGGGGTGCCTTAATTAGGCGTTGGTGATACCACCAATGAGAGCTGCTCTCTCGGTCTTGATGGTCGCAACCACTTCGGGAAGCGATGCCTCAAGAGCGTTAACGTGAGCAAGAGCTGCGCCGACAACATCGGCTACGTACTCACCAGCGTTGGGAGTACCCTCGGGAAGCTTCTCGGGAATATCGCCGGTAACGATTGCGTAACCGTCAGCGTTGACTGCGCCGAAGGTAGCGCCGTTCTTGGAGATGCAGGACTTGCCAGCAACATAGGACATACCGAAGATGTCGTTGCCATCGCTGTCCTTGATCTTCAGAGCATCGGGACGATACCTCTTGACAAGCTCAAGGTCTTCCTTCTTGATGGTGGAGGTGAGAACGTACTTTGCTACGTCTCTGTGAAGAGTGATTTTCATAGGTTTTCCCTTTCTTTTTCTGGGCTTTGCCCGAATTTTTTGATGCTATAGCATCTGGTAGTGGGTACGGGAATCGAACCCGTGTCATTGCCGTGAAAGAGCAATGTCTTAACCACTTGACTAACCCACCGTGTACCGCTCATCTCGGAGCGGTTATTCTTTATTTTGTTTGCCGTTTGTTGTCTAAAAGTGGTTTATGAGACCGAGAATTTTGTCTCAACTGTGAGCAGTCAAGACACAAGATTTCAAGATACAAAACGGGCGAACGCCGCCGCCGTCACAGTCGCAGCCGTTCCAGTCCAGAACGCCAAGCGAGCCGACGTAGCAAACGTTACGAGCGTATCCGCTTTCTTCGATAGCGCTCTTTCGTGTGGCAGTCCACCACCATCCGTCTGAACGAATGTGTTTGCTGTACTTTCGATAACTGTCAACCGTCATCAGAGAGATATAGTCTTCGACAAATCCGTAATCAGCTCTGCCGTCCTCTGGCGTTGTGTCAACGCGATGCTTGATGATATTCTCTGCTCCAACAACCGCAGCAAGCTCGTTGTAATATTCTTCGTTTAGATATCGACGAACCCTGCTCGTTTCGTAATCTGCTTCGTCTCCGAAAGCCATAAAGTTTACAAAATCATAGTGTAGCAAAAGCACGTTCTCTCCGATGTAATCAAGCACGATATACTTCCATCTGCCAAGTCTAACTTGACTGCCAACGGTAGGCAAACCATCTGCCGTACCAGATACGTTATACGAATTCATATCAATGATTTTTTGTGCAGGAACTTCTGCGGGAATAAAGTTCTGGTAGATACACCCTGTACTCTCTCCGGGCATACCTGCAAACAACGGACACCCTGCACAGCCCGTAGTTCTTCCCCAACAAAACTCTTGGATGCTATTTATCGCATCCGCTACATTTTGCGGCAACCCGATTGCCTCGGGTGTAATAGTGGTTTCTCTTTCTGACATATCGAATATCTCCCTTCGTTTTATCGTTGTCTAAAGATGTTTTATTTGTTTGGTGAAAAGGGGTGGATTTGAACCACCGAAGCCAGACAAGCCACTTGTGCACCAAGCTTATAAGGCGAAGATTTACGGTCTCCCGCTTTGTCCACTTGCATACCTTTTCGTATTATTCTACAACTTCAAAAGTGTCCTTGAAAAGACGCGAAGTAACCTTAACGGTTACGCTTTTGCCATACTCTACCACGGCAAAACTCCTATCGGCAATATCCTTGTCTATAATCCTCGCACCACAATTTTGGCATAACTCTGGTGTGGTTATCCGAAGATCCGCAACAATATTTCCACAACGTTTGCACTGAACGCCGTCTACAAAGCTGATTTTTGCCACTGCTCTCCCTCCGTTCTGTTGATCTTTTGCAGATGTTGTCTAAAAGTGTTTTAATTATAACACTTGAATTTCGGTTTGTCAAGAGGTTTTTGAAAATTTGTCAGGATAAATTTTTTCAGATCCTATCCACATACCTGACCTTTACAGTATATCCTTGGAACTCTGCTTCTCTTGCGTCGTCTACTGTATACACAGTTTTGATATGCGTTCCCCAAGAATTATATACAAGAAACTCTCTGAATCCACTTCTTACATACATAAGATACTCCTTTACTACATAAGAAAAGCACCCTATTTTTCTTTAGGGTGCTTTTCAAATATATGTTTTATTTGTTATGCTTACTCCTTTGTAACGCCTTTATGATTAAAGGCACAGAGGCGACAATCAGAATAAGCCCGGGGACGAGGGCGAACATCGCTTCAAACTCCATACAATCAGCGTAAAGGTAAACTCCTATTGCCGATGCCGCTAAACCCACTAAAAGCATAGCAATTAAAGCCACTCCCTGCACTGTTGTCAAGCGTGACTTTTGTTGCTTGATCGGACACCCACAGTGAATACAGCTCTGGGCTTGATCGGATATTTCTTTTCCGCAATCTGGACATTTGATAAGCATTGCACTTTCCTCTTTTACTTGCTTTTCGGAATCCACAAGTCTTCAACAAAGAACGTAATCTGGAACAGATCCTCACCTGCGGGATTGGTAGTGATGTTAATACCGTCGCAGAGCTTGAGAGTGTCGATAAATTCCTTGAGGCTCGCTTCTTTTTCGCCAAGAGCAAGCTCACCGCTGAACAGAACCTGAATATATCCCTGCTCATACTTCGGCTCGAGCATACATCTGATGATCTTGCAATCATACTCTGTTTCGAGCTTCTGACAGTAGGCAATAATATCGTTCATTTTATCGCACTTGTCCATATTAAACTCATACTTATCGTTGTTTTTGGACTTGTAATCTGCGAGAAATGCCTTAATGACATCTTTTGCAAATTCATTTTCAATAAAGTTCACACGCACACTCCTTTCTTGCGGAGGCTGGACAGTCGCCGCACATTATTCAGTTACAACGACTATCAGGCGTTTGTGATACATTGAAAATGTTGGATATTGAGAAAGGCGTGTTTACGGCACACGCCCGAAACCGTTTGTGTAAGGCAGAGCCTTATGCACGCGGTATCTTTCGATACCATACAAAACCAACACCACTCGGTTTCGTACAAGGTTATTATATCATACCAAGCACAATTTGTCAAGCCTCTTGCTTGATTTTGCTCGGGTTGATAACCAGACTGCGAATCGCTATTTTAGCGATACACATATATTAAGGTTTTGCGGTGCTAAACATCAACACCGTAAACTCTAATTGTCACACAAGTGTGGGCTTCCCCCCCCCACGAGGAAGCCCCGATATAGAAATCACTCAGGCTGATAGGTTCAGCCATAGAAACCCGTGCAAGCTTGTTGCCACACGAGGCAAGGCTACGCCCGTCGTTAGTGACGCTTACTCCACCGCAACTTGGTACAGGCGATGGTCTGCTATGCAAGTATGTATTACTTGTTCTTGGGAGCGTGGGTCTTGACCTTGTACGCTTCACCGAGGCAGTGAGCAAAGACCGACATCATAACGGTCTTAAACTGACGCTCGTTGAGCATTGCGATGGTGCACTTTTCTTTGGTATCCATCTTGGTTACGGCGTCCTGAATAAAGGCGATATCGTGGTTGTTGCACTTGTAGGCGTTTTTGCCCTCACCGTTATCGACGAAAATCGCCCCGTCGATAATCTCCTGAAGCAACGACACGATCTGGGTGTTACTGTCAGGTGTTTCACCGTTCTTCTTCTTGTTCGCCGCACTGATGAAGTAATAACTCTTTTTGGCGAGGTCAGACGCCTTGATAGAGTACACATCAGTCTCACGCAAGGTGAGCAAGGCAAGAAGCTTTGCCGAATTTGACGCCCACGTCTTATCGAGGCGACCAAACTCGCAGAACTTTTCGAGGTCGATACGAGCCTTTTTCTTTTCGAGGCTCACACCTGTGATGAGATCGGTTTCCTTATCACGGTCTTCCTTGATTTTGAAGACCTCGATATAGAACTGCTTTACTGCGGCGATCATCGGGTTTTCTGCCTGCATAAACTTGTCGTACTCGACATTGCATACCGACAGATTGAGGGTGGAAACCTTTTCCTTGAGTGCGGACATACCCTTGTTGTACGCAACGAGGTCACCTTTATGCAATGCCTCGACCACCTCTTTGAGGGTGTCCTGTGCTTCTTTTTCGCATACCGATGCGATTTCTGCAAATGTTTTTGCCATAGTTAAATCTCCTTTGCTGGCATATAGTTTATTTACAGGCATAAGCCCATATTCAAAAGCCCGATACCTTTATCGCATCGGGCTCTTTATATATAGGTTTATGCAAAGAGCCTACCGTATCTCATAACTACGGCAGGCTCGCAAATTTCGTAGTTTTGTGTATCACACTTTCGTCAGTCCTACGACTTGCAACACACCTAACAGCCTTTACCTCGTCGAGGCTCGGAACATCATTACTCCTCAAGCCATTTAACGCATACCCCGTCGGAGCATACACAACTTGATTTGTCAAGCAAGGTGTATCACAAGTTTTCAAAAAGATTACTTGTGCTTATTGTCAGTTATACAAGCCGTATTTGGGTTTAGACAAATACCCCTTGCCATTTTCACTATCTGACACGGCGTGGGTCTACTCCCACACGCCTGAAGCGACGCCTTTTTGTATCGTTAAGGTCGTTACTCTTGTAGGCAAGAGTACCCCTTTACCGCTATTGCTCGGTAAGGTTGAGCATTACAGCAACGCACATATTCCGTCAGCCAAAGGCTGTCCACCCACACCACGAGGAGGCTTGTGCATTATGGGCGTTGGCAAGTTTT
>CAYOGO010000002.1:0-23162 GCA_964403405.1 uncultured Lachnospiraceae bacterium
TTCTCTCACAAAGGAGACATTTAAGGCACTTAAAAGTGAGGATGAGTTGAACTTTATAGGTAATGTTGAACCGAGATATGTTTATGATAATCAAGCAGATGTGCTTGTTTGTGATGGCTTTGCCGGCAATATGATCATAAAGACCTCCGAAGGCATAGGCATGTACATAATGGGAAGCCTTAAGAGCGAGATCAAGAGCAGTAAGGCGGCGATGTTGGGTGCTTTGTTTATGAAAAAATCACTCAAGTCCCTCAAAAAGAGATTTAATTATGATTATTACGGCGGTGCGCCTTTGTTGGGCGTTGACGCAAATATAATAAAGATACACGGTAGCTCAAAGAGCTCTGCCGTGGTGTACGCAATGATCCAGGCTTCAAAAATGGTCGACGGAAGAGTGCTTGCAGCTATCAAGCAGAATGTTTCTGTTGAACAGCCTGAATAAAAACTGTACGGAAAGGTGATTTGTAATATGACAAGAGACGAATATTCAGTTAAAATTAAACAAATAGTTGCTGACCAGCTCAATTATGATATTGATAAGCTCTCAGAAGACACCTTGTTTGTTGAGGATCTCAATGCTGATTCTCTTGAACTTGTGGAGCTTGTTATGACACTTGAAAATGAGTTTGATGCTGAGATCTCGGAGGACGATATCGAAAATATAAAGTCCATAGGTGATCTTGCTGACGCACTCTCCAAAAATTGATCGTAACTTAATTTATCAGACCGTACCCGATGAAAATTGGGTACGGTTTTGTTTTTTTTGTGTATTAAATCTGCATTTTAAGGCAATAATTGAAGTAAGTAAGGCACGAAAGGACAAAACCAGATGGATACACAAACTTACAGATCATATCTTACAAGATGGCTTTCACAAATGCAGAACAGCAGCTTTTACTCATACAGCGATGACGGTGAGGATGATTACGGAGGTAGCTCCGATAACGACATTACGCAGATGACGGGTGCCGT
Source organism: uncultured Lachnospiraceae bacterium (assembly GCA_964403405.1). Taxonomy (GTDB): domain Bacteria; phylum Bacillota; class Clostridia; order HGM11327; family HGM11327; genus SIG351. The sequence goes on from CAYOGO010000002.1 coordinate 973, forward strand.
GACTGCTTTCGGTGCCGCTCCGATAAAGTATGAACAGTCCGATATTCATGTTATAACTGTGATAGGGCAGATAGAAGGGCACATGGTGCTTCCTCCTCAAAATAAGACAACGAAGTACGAACATATAATTCCGCAGCTGATAGCAATAGAGGAGAGCAAGACTATAAAAGGGGTAATTCTTATACTGAATACAGTCGGAGGGGACGTTGAGGCGGGGCTTGCACTTGCGGAATTGATATCAACAATGTCAAAACCTGTTGTGTCTCTTGTGCTTGGTGGAGGTCACAGCATAGGTGTGCCTTTGGCATTGAGTGCAAAGCATTCCGTAATAGCATCAACGGCGGCAATGACAATTCACCCCATACGCATGAACGGCTTGTTTATAGGCTCGCCGCAGACATATGATTATATGAATAAGATGCAGGAACGCATAATAGGCTTTGTGGTTGATCACAGCGACATAACGAGGGATAAATTTACGGAATTAATGCTCAATACCGGAGATATTGCAAATGAGATAGGGACGGTTTTGGTTGGAGATGAAGCAGTAAAATGTGGTCTTATAGATGAAGTGGGTGGAATAGATACTGCTATGAAACGTCTGCGTGAGTTGATCGATAAGGAGAATAAATGATACTTCATACCGTAATACCGCTTGAAAAAATAATGGAAAAGATAAAATATCCGGGCAAAAGGCTCACAACAATGAATATAAACGGAGTGATATTGGAGGGTGAAAAAAACGGTGATTATTTTAAGATACACAGAGTTATATCATCCGATCCGAATGCTTATATGAACAGAAACATCAGTCCGGGAATGTATATTAAAAACACAAACAGGGCCGATCCTTTGTAAATCGACCCTGTTACATTACATATTCTTGAATTTGTCGTATACCGAGGGCTCAACATAAACGTCACCCTCCGAAAAGCTGGGAATCCATTGCTCACCTGCAATTTCGGGATCGACGCATGCGACGTCATCATGGTATTTTTCACGCTCTTCCTTATTTCTGAAGTTGGGAATATCCATTGGAATACCGCCGTTAAGCACCGATCTGTATGCAAGCAATCCCGGTAAGAACATGTCCAAAGCTTCGTATACATCAATTATGTCGGCATTCTCGTTTCCCAATATTTTTTCAGTAAAATTATACATTGTAAAGAAATCCGAATTACCGTGACCGTATGATGCGGCTTTGTCCGAAACTTCAAATTTAGGACTGTATTTTACAACAGTGTTGTTGTTTTGTCCTTCAAATTCATCTAAATTTGTGTATATAACGGACATATCACCGTTTTGAGCATCTTCTCTTGCACTTTCGCAACGACCGAGGGAACCGTAAATGCTGTACCATATTGAGCTTCTGGAGCAGCCTACGCCGTGCAAACTTTTTACTATTCCGCCGTTTTCCAAAGTTACCATTTCAATGCCTATAGGACCTGCTTTTGCACCGCAACGTGCCATTCTATCATTGTAAGGAACCTCAAATCCGACTACTTTTACAGGTCTGAGCCCCGTTATATGAACGAGTGGTCCCATTGAGTGTGTACAATAATATGTTGCATACATCGTGTTACGCCAATGCTTTGGATCGCCGTGAGTGATGTATCCCCATATATCCTCGCAATTATGCATATATTCGCCTTCACCGTATTCAAAATTACCCAATTTTCCGTCATGGTAGAGCTTACGCATTTCATATGCGGCTGGCATGTAGCAGTAATTTTCGGCATATGAGTATATCTTGCCGGTTTTTTCAACGGCTTCCACAAGCTCAACGGCTTCACGCATCGTCTGCACGGGCAGTACCTCGCTCAATACATGCAAGCCTTTTTCGAGACATTTTACCGCATATTTTGCATGCTCTGTGGCATAATTCGCCAATACTACGGCGTCCATATCATGACCCAAGAATTCATCAAAGGAAGTGTAAAATGTTACATTCTTGAATTGTTCCTGACTCTTTTTATCAGCAATAAGCTGTTCATTCTTGTCGCAAATGGCAACAAGCTCCGCATTTTGTGCATCAATGCAGTACTGCATCATGGATGAGCCTCTGCCGGCACCGAATACACCTATTTTTACCTTGTCCATTAGTGTCACCTCCGGATCTTTTTTTGAATTATACAATATTAATCCCGATATGTCAACAATAATTTGCAACAATTAAAAAATATTTATGCATAATATTATCGTTTGCTTCGGTGCGAGATATGTAAAAATTTTTGCTTGATGTGAATAAAAATAAACTTTTGTGACGATTTGTCGAACAAAATGACATAAAATCATTGACAAAATCTATACGATGTGGTATAATTGCTATAAGCCATGCTTGGAAGTGTGGCCGCATTTTGCACAGACAAAATTCATTTATGCTTATTGTAGTTTAAGTACCGTTATGCAGAGCAGAAGATTTTTGTTTGACAGATGAAGTATAAAAAAATCTCATTTATGGAGGAAAATAAAATGAGCAAAAAAATTATTGGTTTGGTGCTCGCGTTGGTTATGGTAGTTGCTTGCTTGGGCGGCTGCAATAATTCCGACTCCAAAAACAAGGTTGTTTTGGGTAATGTTACCGATTTGTCCGGCGAATTCCGTTGGCCGAGCTTTACGGGTGGTAACCCGGGTGCTGCTGATTTGGATATCAACACGCTCACAAGCGGTTATTCGACAATGGAAACAAATCGTTCCGGTGACTATGTTTGGAATAAGACAGTAGTTAAAGAACATACAGAAGTTGAAGATGAAAACGGCAACTACGTTATTACAATTGAAATCAACCCCGGTCTCAAGTTCAGCGACGGTACAGAACTTAAGGCAGTTAACTATGTTGCATACGTTCTTGCGTTCAGCACAAAGATTCTTAAGGCAGCAGGCAGCACAGGTATGGCAGGTCAGACTTATGTAGGATACAGTGCGTTTAATGCATACATAGGTGAAGATGTTGCTGTTGAAGGTGCTACAAAGGAATTTGCAGGCGTTAGACTTCTCGGCGACTATAAGTTCTCTCTTACAGTTGATGCAGCAGCAGGTTACTATCCTTACTACTATGCTTACACATACGGTGCAGTATCACCTTATGATCTTAAGCTTGTTCTCGGCGACAATGTTGAGATAAAGGATGACGGTAACGGTTGCTACCTCTCAGAAACATGGTATGCGAAGACAGCTGAATCAACAGCTGAAGCTCCTAAGTTTGAAAGAACAGCACGTTTTGCTGCAGCAAGAGAAGATATAAGCACATATCCTTTCTCAGGTCCTTATGTAATCAAGTCTTTCGACAAGAGCACAAAGGAAGCAGTTCTTGAAATCAACCCCAACTATGCAGGTAACTTTGAAGGTCAGAAGCCTTCTATAAAGACAGTTGTTTACAGAAAAATCGTTTCCGAAACACAGCTTTCTTTGTTCAAGAGCGGTGAGATCGATATTCTTGCAGGTATTTCCGGTGGCGAAGATACAAACGAAGCTTTGGACTTGGTTGAAAAAAACAAGGACAAGTTTGCATATGTAAGCTATCAGAGAGCAGGTTACGGTAAAGTTCAGTTCGAGTGCGACTTCGGACCTACAATGTTCGCATCTGTTCGTAAGGCTATCTGCTATGTTCTCGATACAAACGAATTTGCATCTGTATATACAGGCGGCTACGGCACAGTAGTTTATGCTCCTTATTCACCTGACTTCACAGCATGGAAGGTTAACAAGGATCTCCTTGAGAGCAAGTTGGTTGACTATTCTTATTCCGTAGCAAACGCTAAGAAGGCTCTTGAGGATGACGGTTGGGTTTACAACTCGAAGGGCGAAGCTTATGTTGAAGGCCAGTCAGGCGTTGACTCTGTTCGTTACAAGAAGCTCACAAAAGAAGAAGCTGAAGCTTGTGACGGTGCAAACAAGACATATGAGTCAGTTGCAAACACAGACGGTATCACATATAAGACAGTTGAAGTTAACGGCGAATACTATATGCCTCTCGTAATCAATTGGCTCGGAACACTTCCGAACCCTGTTACAGATCAGCTTGTTACAAAGCTTGTAGGTACAGAAGATGTTAAGTCTGTAGGTATGGTAGTTCGTTCTGTTACTACAGAAAACTTCAGTGAATTGCTTAATAGCATTAACCGTGCAGGTGATTACACAGAACCTGTATACGGTATGTATAACCTTGCAACAGGTTGGACAAGTGCTATTTATGACTATGCATACAATTGGTCACTTGATCCTATGTATTTCCCGTATTCAGCAAACAAGCTCTTTGATGAGTATGACAAGGCATTTGCATATGAAGACCATATGGGACTTTCTTATGCTGACGCAATGTCACAGTCTGGCGGTAAGCTCGGTATGGACTACCTCTCAATGGCTATGGTTTACACAGCTAAGACAGAGGCTGAGTACAACGAATGGTGGGCTGCATATATCTTGAGATGGAATGAACTCCTCCCGGATATTCCTACATATTCAAACTATTATTTTGATATTTACAACACAAAGATCGAAGGCTTGAACACATCACCTTTCTGGTCACCTGTGGATGATATTATTTATTGTACAGTTAAGTAATTTAATTTTGATATAGGATCGGCTCAAAATCGGTCTTATGCAATATTAAGACGTTTTCATAGGCACGGCTGTATGGTCGTGCCTATGAAACAGTATAAACAAAAATCATAAATACGAAAAATACCGAATTTTTAATTCGGACAAAATAAAATAATGTCCTGTCAAATATGAAGGTGGGGCAACAAGAAGAGATAATTAAGATGGGTAAATATATATTAAAAAGATTAGGATACATGGTAATTGTATTCTTCGTATTGTCTTTCCTTATGTATTTGGTTTATGCTTTGGTTCCGTACGACAGAGCAAGGGCGGAACAACAAAAGGTAAAAGATGCGTATAAACAGGACCCTGCCGGGTACGAACAATACTATCAGGATAAAAGAGTAGAATTGGGATTGGATCAACCCCTTGTCATAAGATATTTGGGTTGGCTTGGACTTGCACCTATAAACGGTGAATATAACGGCGTTTTGCAGGGCAATTTCGGTTGGTGCTACAGCGAAAGCAAAACAGCAATAAGCGTTTTGAAAGAACCGATGATAAATACTATATTTATTAATATTTTTGCTACTGCTTTGGCATTGGGAATATCTATTCCGCTGGGTATTTTCTGTGCAACGCACAGAGGTAGCAAGCGTGATACCGCAATACAGACGGCAACTATTATAGGCTATGGTGTACCGTCATTTATTTTTGCAATGCTTTTTTTGTTGGTGTTTGCATCAATTCTCGGTTGGTTTCCGGTTGGCGGCATGGGAACTTCCGGTTCCGATTATACAGGCTTCAGAAAATTTATTGATAAGCTTTACTACATGGCACTTCCTTTGATCGTTATGACAGTATCATCGCTTGGTGGTATGACTCGTTACGTAAGAGCTTCCATGACGGAAGCTCTCAGCATGGACTGTATCCGTACCGCAAGAGCAAAGGGCGTACGTGAAAAGGTAGTTATTTACAGCCATGCATGGAGAAACGCACTTGTGCCGATATTAACACTCATTATAGGTTGGTTTATCGGTATATTCGGTGGTTCTGTAATGATCGAGAATATATTTGACCTTAAGGGTATAGGCAGCAAATATGTAACAGCGTTAAATGCTTACGATTACGAGGTTGTATTACTTTTGCAGATGTTTTACGTTATTGTAGGTTTGCTTGGTAATTTGATTACCGATATCGTGTACGGCTTGGCGGATCCACGTATCCGTGTTAATAAATAAGGAGGCAGTATGTCAAAAGAGAAGAACAGTAAGAAAAGAACATCATCTTTTATACATATGCTCCGACACATGTTTTTGGGTAGACGTGCCTCAGAGATGACTCTTGCAGATGAGCGTTACGATAGCCCATCAAAGCTTGCGGTAAAGCGTTTTTTCAGAAAGCCTCTTGCGGTTGGTGCATTGGTAGTGCTTATAGCAATGTTTGTGTTCGTAATAGTAGGGCCGATATTTGCAACACAGCCCGATAATTACATAGAATCGTACCATATTCATGTGGCACCTAATATGTCAATGATGAAATTGCCTTCGTCAATGAAATCGGATCCGGTAATGATATCATCACAGGGTTCATTTACATTGGGTCTTGACAAGGACGGCAATGTGTACATGTGGGGTGTTCCGCAGGCAAGCAGTAAGGATGCAAACATTATGACTGTGCCTGATGAGGTAAAAAACAGTAAAATATTGTTTGCCGCAGCCGGAACTGACCATTGTATAGCAATTTCCGATACAGGAAAGGTTATAGGTTGGGGTAAAAAGAGAAACGGACAGTACGGCAACCAAATGGCAACGGCAGGAAATCCTTTTATGATGCCTGACGAATTGTTGAACGGAACAATAGATGCAGAGAATGTTAAGCAGCTTATTTGCAGTCAGCAGATGACAGCAATACTCATGAATGACGGAACGATGTATGCATGGGGAAATGCAGCTTCTTATGCATTAAATCTTAAGTCCATGTTTGATGAAGTGAGCAACGGAACAAGATTTGAGAAGCTTGCTTTTACAAATACAGCTTTGTTTGCAATATCTACGGACGGTAAGTTTGTGATGGGCAGTAACAGACAGTTTGAAGTATATAATTCCGTAAATACACTTGAGTATATCGGCGACAGGAAAGTTGTTGATATTGTGGCAAGCGGTGATACAATAGTACTTCTTCTTGATGATAATGAGATAATGATGTTAGGTAAGCAGACTACGTTACCTACAATTCAGGAGGGCGAAACAATTAAATCGCTTTCTGCCGCAACACGTCATTTTACATTTGTGACTGAAAGCGGTAAAGTAATTGCATGGGGTAACGGAGATCTGGGTCAGACCGACGTTCCGAAAAAATTGCAGCAGGAAGGTGCTGTTGATGAGGTTTATAGCACAGGATTCCAAAATTATGCGTTTAAGGACGGCAAATTTGTTGATTCGTGGGGCTTAAAGGGCTATGTGATGGGTACCGACGATATGGGTCGTGATATATTGAACAGAGTTGTCAGAGGCGGAAAGATGACTATGACAGTTGGTGCAATAGCGGTTATAATATCTTCTATAATAGGTGTTATAATAGGTTGTCTTTCGGGCTATTTCGGCGGCAAGGTTGATATGATCCTTATGCGTGTGACAGAGATATTCTCGGCGATACCTTTCTTGCCGTTTGCAATGATTCTTTCAGCAGCATTATCGGGAAGTAGCGTAACGGAGAATACAAGAATAATCATAATAATGGTAATACTCGGTTTGCTTTCATGGACGGGTATTGCTACACTTGTAAGAGGTCAGATACTTGCAGAAAGAGAAAAAGAATTCGTTACGGCAGCAAAATCAATGGGTGTAAAAGAAGTTAGAATAGCATTTAAGCATATTTTGCCGAATATAGTTTCGGTTATTATAGTAAATTTGACATTGAGCTTTGCATCATGTATGTTGACGGAAGCTTCTCTCTCATATTTGGGCTTCGGTGTAAAATTGCCTAAACCTACATGGGGTAATATGTTGAACGGTTGCAACAAGGATAATGTAATACAAAATTGTTGGTGGCGTTGGTTCTTCCCGGCACTGTTCCTTGCGGTAACAGTTATATGCATAAACATTATAGGCGATACGTTGCGTGATATATTGGATCCTAAGTCGGAGGTGGAAAAATAATGCCGTTACTTGAAGTTAAAAATTTACACACGTTTTTTAAGACCAGAAACGGTATCGTAAAGGCCGTAAACGATGTATCATATACAATAGAGAGAGGCAAAACTCTCGGTATTGTTGGTGAGTCAGGTTCTGGCAAGAGCGTTTCAGCAATGAGTGTTTTGCGTCTGCTTGATGCAAACGGTTACATTGCAGGAGGCGAAGTGCTGTTTGACGGTAAGAATCTTGCGGATCTTTCCACTGAAGAAATGTATCAGATAAGAGGTAACAAAATATCTGTTATATTCCAGGAACCCATGACAAGCTTGAACCCTGTATTTACGGTGGAAAGACAGCTTTCAGAGCCTTTTATGATCCACCAGAACATGAACAAAAAGCAGGCAGCCGAAAAGTGCATAGAAATGCTTCGTGCCGTGCAGATACCTAACCCCGAAGCAGTTGCAAAGCAGTATCCGCATCAGCTTTCCGGTGGTATGCGTCAGAGAGTAATGATAGCAATGGCACTTGCTTGTAAGCCGGACATACTTATTGCCGACGAGCCTACAACTGCACTTGACGTTACTATACAGGCACAGATATTGAAACTCATGAATGATCTTCAAAGAGAAAACGGTACAGCTATAATGTTTATAACCCACGATCTCGGTGTTATAAACGAAATGGCTGATGATGTTGTTGTTATGTATTGCGGTCAGGTGGTTGAGCAAGCACCTGCCAAGATCATATTTGCGGATTGCGAGCAAAGTCACCCGTATACGGAGGGTCTTATGTTCTCGATACCTCGTCTTAATGATGACAGAAAAAAGCTTGACCCTATTCCGGGCGTTGTGCCGCATCCCTTGGACCTTCCCAAAGGATGTAAGTTTGCACCGAGATGCAAATATTGCACAAAGAAATGTCTTGAGGAGGAGCCTGAACTTAAAAAGGTTGCCGAAAATCAATATGTAAGATGTTTCTATGCGGACAAAAAAGAGAGGAGAAGTGCTGAACATGAACAAATTACTGTCAATAAATAACTTAAAAAAGTACTTCCCTTTGGCAAAGTCAAGTATTTTTCAAAAAGAACAGCTTTATGTAAGAGCAAACGAAGAAATTTCGATAGATATTTACGAGGGCGAAACATTCGGTCTTGTAGGTGAGTCAGGCTGCGGAAAATCAACACTTGGCAGAGTATTGCTTCAGCTTTATGAGCAGACAGCAGGCAGTACAATGTATTACGGAAGAACACTTGATGCCCTTGCACCTAAATATGTGTTTCATACGCTCAAGCATGCGTCCGATTATATTGCAAAGTATAAAAAAGCACAGGATAAGGCTGAACAGCTTGTTGAAAAGTGTGAAAAGCTCGGAGATGAAGCGTCATTCTTTGATCTTCAAAATAAGAATCTTGCCGTTGCTGAGGCTGAAAGAGCACTTGGCAATGTTGCTAAGATACTTGGCGGCTTTACAGTTTGTGACACACAGCAGGGCGCTACACTTTTGCTTGAGAGATTCGGTTATCTTGTAAATCTTGCAAAGATCAACGAAAAAATTGATGATGCAAAGCTTGAGATAGAAGTTCTTGAGGGTGAAGACAATGTAAATAAGTCTAAAGTTGCAAAGTTAAAGTCTAATTGTGATGCATGGAATAAAGAATGCGATGATGTAAATGCAAAAATCGGCGATGTAGAGTCAAGAATAAATACGTTAAAGGCAAAATATGCGGATGATGAAGAATTTGCGAAGCATGAGGCAATGCTTGATAACGGTGTGGATCTTTCACGTATGACAACCGAGGAGATGCGTTTCTTGAGAAAGGATCTTCAGATAATATTCCAGGATCCGTATTCATCGCTTAATCCGCGTATGACTGTTGGTCAGATAATTGAGGAAGGTCTTATAACGCATAAGTTCTTTAAGCCGGGTTCTCCGAAGATGAAGGAATATGTGTTCAAAATAATGGAATCCTGCGGATTGCAGAATTATATGTATAACCGTTATCCTCATCAGTTTTCAGGCGGTCAAAGACAGAGAATATGTATAGCAAGAGCATTGGCTGTAAATCCTAAGTTTGTTGTATGTGATGAATGTGTATCTGCACTTGACGTGTCGATACAGTCACAGATAATAAACCTTTTGCAGGATTTGAAAGAGCAGGAAAAACTTACTTATCTCTTTATATCTCATAATTTGTCGGTTGTACGATATATTTCGGACAGAATCGGTGTTATGTATTTGGGTAATATGGTTGAGGTTGCACCTACGGATGAATTGTTTAAGGATCCTCGACATCCATATACTGTTGCCTTGCTCAGTTCAATACCTACTACGGATCCGGATAGCCTTTCAAAAGAACGTATAATTCTTGAAGGAAATATTCCGAGCCCTATCAAGCCGCCGTCAGGATGCAAATTCCATACAAGATGTTACATGGCTTGTGATAAGTGTAAGAGAGTGCCGCCTCCGTTGACAGAGGTTGCTCCCGGACATTTTGTGGCATGTCATTTCCTTGACAAGAAGATGGACGAAAACGGCAATTATTTGTTCAAGCAGAATGATAAAAAGGAAGAAGATTGAGATTAATCCGTGAACATTGTGGAGGAATATCATGTTTTTTCGTAAAAAACTGAAAAAAATAACACGTGAAGAAGAAGCAAAGTATCGTGAAAATATACAAAAAGAGCATATTACTTTGAAAGATAAGTTTGCAATGATATTGTCGGCGTATGTTGTTATTCTGTTACCTTGCGTGCTTGTGTTGATATTGATTAGTCTGTTGGCAATGTTTTTGGTAGGTCTTTTATAATTGTAAGAACGCACATCGTACTGTTTTTGGTATGGTGTGCATTTTTTTACAAATAGATCTATTTTGTGCTTGACATTTATAAAAAACTGTGATAGAATATGAGAGCAAGGTTGAAACAACTATGTAATGAGGGAGTAATTCCGCCGATTGGTGCGGTAAGTCAACATCATGGCTTTTTGAAAAGTCTGGTTTACCGATGAAAGAATGAGACTCATATATGCATGATCGAGTGCATATATGAGTTTTTTTTATTACACTGAAGGGAGTGAGGATAATGCCGATACTGACTGTGAAGCAAAAAAACGAGGATGTAATGATAGAGTTTGAAAAGGGAGCTCTGCTTGATGAGCTGTTGATAGCAAATGGTATAAAAATTCCTCATGCGTGCGGCGGTCTTGGTAAGTGCGGCAAATGCGCCGTTGATATTGAGGGCGATATTTCCGAGGAAACCGCATCGGAGAGAGAAATTGGCAAGCGCCTTGCGTGCAGAACGGTCCTGTACGGTGATGCTGTGGTGATGCTATGCTCCGATGATAAAATTGCAAGCATAGAGGCTGGAAGCAATGTAATATCAGATTTTGAAGACAGTACAGATGACGTAGGTGTTGCCATCGATGTTGGCACAACGACCATCGTTGTAAAGGTGTATGATCTATCAAATGGTAAATGCATTGGCATAAAAACAGCGACAAATCCGCAGACTGCTGTCTCGGGCGATGTAATAGGCAGAATAGGCGAGGCAATCCACGGCAAAGCTGATATTCTGAAGAAAACAGTAAATGATACTGTTGAGTCCATGATAAATGGTGTACTTCAGGAGCATAATTTGCCGCAAGTAGTCAATAATGCAGTCATAACGGGCAATACGTCAATGCTGTATCTTTATACGGGGCATAATACAAAAAAGCTTGCATCATATCCTTTTACGACGGATACACTTTTTGATTTCGAACAAACGTTAAATAATACCTGCACGTATTATCCACCCTGCGTAAGTGCTTTTGTCGGTGCTGACCTTTTATGCGCGGTGCTAGTAAGTAAAATGACGGAAAAGGAAGAAGTTTCCCTGCTGTGCGATATAGGTACAAATAACGAGATAGCACTGTACAAGAATGGCGTGCTCAGCGTGACATCAACTGCGGCAGGTCCTGTCTTTGAAGGTGCCGGAATTTTACACGGCTGTGCTGGAATTGAGGGAGCAATAGACAAGCTCCATATCGAAAATGGCATGATAAGTTTGCATACTATAGGAGAAAAGGATCCGTGCGGAATATGCGGTTCAGGAGTGATCGATGCGGTTGCTGTCGGGCTGAAAATGGGCATAATAGACAATAACGGATCAATGAAATCAGATATTAGGCTTTATAATGGTGTTTGCTTTACTCAGGATGATGTAAGGGCGGTTCAGCTTGCAAAGTCTGCCGTTGTGTCAGGCATATACAAATTGATGGAGGACTGCAATGTCGATATAAATGATATAGATTCCTTTTATATCGCCGGTGGCTTCGGCTCACATCTTAATGTCGACAATGCGGAGTACATAGGTCTTATTCCAAAGGGTCTTGCAAAAAAGGCAAGGGTGATGGGTAATGCCGCGATCGACGGTGCGTCGGAATTGCTAATAAATAAAGAGAGCAGAATAAAAATAAGAAATATTGCACATTCTTGCAGATGTGTAAATCTCGGCGGAAATGAGCGTTTTAATAAATTATACATAAAAAACATGTCATTTGATGGTGCGTGTGACTAATGGAAAGGAACAGTAAATGAAAGAGTATTTACAAGAGGTAACCGAAGTTTTTAAAGAGCAGAATACATCATTTGAAGGTCTCGGGGCTGATGAAGCATCAATGAGATTGGAAAAGTACGGCAGTAATAAGCTCAAAGAAGGAAAAAAAGAAAGCTTTATGCATCGTTTTATAAAGCAATTTGCAGATCCTATGACGATCATTTTGCTTGTGGCAGCGGCAATTTCAGGAGTGCTTACCATATATGAGAGTGCCGTGAAACATGAGGGCGGATTTCCGTCGGATGTTGTCATAATATTGGCAGTTGTTATTATAAACGCAATACTCGGCGTTGTGCAGGAGAGCAAGGCGGAAGCGGCTATTGCGGCATTGCAGGAGATCGCAGCAGCAACGTCAAAGGTAATACGTGACGGCAGACAGATTACGGTGAGAAGCGAGGATCTTGTTCCGGGCGATATTATCGTGCTTGAAGCCGGTGATGCCGTTCCTGCCGATGCGCGAATTATAGAATGTGCAGGATTAAAGATAGAAGAAGCAGCGCTTACGGGAGAGTCAGTTCCCGTAACAAAGCAGGTCGAGGCAATAGACGGTGAAAACATTTCTCTCGGTGACAGAAAGAATGTGGTATATATGGGAAGCACCGTTGTGTACGGCAGAGGAAAGGCAGTTGTAACGGGCACGGGCATGGATACCGAAATGGGTAAGATAGCCGACGCTCTCACTCAAGCACAGCAGTCAAAAACGCCTCTCCAGATAAAATTGGCGCAGCTCTCAAAGATACTCACGTATCTTGTTATAGGTGTGAGCGTTATAATATTCATTATTTCACTGGTAATGGCGGATGCTGTGAATTTTGAGGTAGTGCTTGATACGTTTATGATCGCGGTGTCGATCGCTGTTGCGGCTATTCCGGAGGGACTTGCAACGGTCGTTACGATAGTTTTGTCCATAGGCGTCACAAATATGTCAAAGCGTAACGCAATCATTAGAAAAATGACCGCAGTTGAAACTCTCGGATGTACACAGATCATTTGCTCGGATAAAACGGGAACGCTTACTCAAAATAAAATGACTGTGACCGATCATTACGGCAGCGATGAGGCATTGATTGCAAATGCAATGTCTCTTTGCTCAGATGCGGAGATAGATGAGAAAACAAAGGATGCAGTTGGAGAGCCGACAGAATGTGCGTTGGTAAACTACGCATATAAGCTCGGACTCAATAAAAATGAGCAGAAGAATAAGTATGTAAGAATAGGCGAAATCCCGTTTGATTCAGGCAGAAAGATGATGACGACCGTTCATCGTGATGAAAACGGCAAGCTTGTGCAGTTTACAAAGGGTGCACCGGATATTATACTCAGCCGTTGCAGTGCGGTTTACGATAACGGACAGATATTGCCTATGACGCAAGGCAACATTGAATGTATAACGGCTGAAAATAAGAGAATGGCTGATTCCGCACTTCGTGTGCTATGCGTTGCAATGAGAATGCTTGACAGTGAACCGACATGCTATGAGTCCGACGTAATGGAAAAAGAGCTTGTTTTTGTAGGACTTGTGGGCATGATCGACCCTGTTCGTCCTGAGGTAAAGCCTGCAATAGATGAATGCCGTATGGCAGGTATACGCCCCATAATGATAACAGGGGACCACAAGGACACAGCGGTTGCCATTGCTATGCAGCTTGGAATTATAGATAATGCATCACAGGCAATTACGAGTGCGGAGCTTGATAAAATATCCGATGAGGATTTTGACAGCTTTGTTGAGCAGTATTCCGTATATGCACGTGTACAGCCGGAGCATAAAACAAGAATAGTAAACGCATGGCGCAAAAAAGGCAAAGTAACGGCGATGACGGGTGACGGCGTAAATGACGCTCCGTCAATAAAAAATGCCGATATAGGTGTCGGCATGGGCATTACGGGAACGGATGTAACAAAAAATGTTGCCGACATGATATTGACCGATGATAATTTTGCAACGATCGTCTCAGCAGTAGGTGAAGGCAGACGTATTTATGATAATATAAGGAAGGCAATACAATTCCTGTTGTCCTCAAACCTTTCAGAGGTATTGCTGATATTCTTTGCAACAATAATGGGATTTACTTTGTTCCAGCCTCAGCATTTGCTTTGGATAAATCTCATTACGGACTGCTTCCCGGCGCTTGCTTTGGGTATGGAGAAGGCTGAAAACAACGTAATGAAGCGTACTCCGCGTAAAGCAAATGAGGGTATTTTTGCAGGTAACCTTGGTTTTGCGGTGGTTTATCAGAGCATTCTCGTAACAGCAATAACATTTGCATCATATTTTATAGGTAAGAATTATCTGTATCCCTTGCATACGGCAAGCTGTGCGGTTGCATACACGGCAGCAGAACTCGGAACGTCAATGGCTTTTATAACACTCTCATTGTGCGAGATATGCCATTCGTTCAATATGAGGTCACTCCACGGCTCCATATTCAAGCTCAAAGCTCAAAACAAATGGCTTTGGGGTGCGGCAATAGTGTCGCTGCTTGCAACGACATTGGTGGTTGAGGTGCCGTTCCTTGCAAGCATGTTTGAATTTGCAAGACTTGATCTGAGAGAATATGCATATGCATTTGCATTGGCTGTAAGCATCATTCCCTTGGTTGAAATCGCAAAATTAATATATAGGATAGTGCATAAGAACGACAAATAAGACGTATTTTCCATAAGAATTCCCATGTCAGATAACTCATTGCATATATGTGGGTTTGATATGGGATTTTTTTCATATAAAAACCAATATATGTTTGAAAAAAATATTGACAAAATTGTTAATTGGTTGTATACTATATAAGAATGACGGAATACGGCGTTTTTTTATACTAGCGTCAATTATCCGTCATATATATAATAATCGGTATTGAGGTGCCGGAATTTTAAGGAGAGAAACATGAAGAAGAACGTTTCAAGAGTTATTGCTGCTGTTGCGGTAATGGTAATGATACTTACGATGTTTACTGCATGCGGTAACACCATTTCAGGTAAGTACAAGAACGATTTGTTGGGCCTTTCATTTGAATTTAAGTCAAGCGGTAAGGTTTATTTCACTTATCCGAAGCTTGAGTTGTCAAGCTTGTCCAAGAAGGATGTAACAGCTGAGGGTACATACGAGATAAATGAAGGTAAGATCACAATGAGCTTTGCAGATGAGGGAGCAAAGGAATACAGCGGTGAGCTGTCATTTGAAAAGGGCGAGGACTTCATAAAGATAAGCGGAGTGAAGTTTTCAAAATAATTAATGTAAAAAAACAAGGACGGTATGCAAGGGCGTACCGTCCTTTTGTTTTAATGAAAATAAATGTTGAAAGACCTTGACATACAAAATCAGATATGATAAAATATATATAAATACATTTTGTTTACCAAAATACAAGATGTCAATAACAAAATTTTTGTTTTAAGCAAGAATGGAGGAAGATATGATAGTAAATAAACCACCCATGGGTTGGAACTCATGGAATACATTTGGTGCCGACATCAACGAAGATGTTATTAAGGAGACCGCTGATGCTATGGTGGCAACAGGTCTTAAGGATGCAGGCTATGAGTATGTTGTAATTGACGATTGCTGGTCAGAGCGTGAACGCGGCAAGGACGGCAGAATTGTAGTAGACAAAAACAAATTCCCGAACGGAATGAAGGCTCTTGCGGATTATGTGCATAGCCTCGGCTTAAAATTCGGTATGTATTCTTGTGCAGGTACAAGAACATGTGCTTTTTTCCCGGGCAGCTTTGATAATGAGTTTATAGATGCACAGACATTTGCTGATTGGGGCGTTGATTTCCTCAAGTACGATTACTGTACATTCCCCGAAAAGGCAGTGGGTATGGCACACTATAACAGAATGAGCATGGCTCTTAAGGCAACGGGCAGAGATATACTTTTCTCTGCATGTAACTGGGGCGTTGAGCATGTTGAAACATGGATCAGATCCACAGGTGCACATATGTATCGTTCAACAGGTGATATAGGTGAGAGATTTACATCAGTTGTTGATATTGCAAAGAGTCAGTTTGACCTTTGGAGATATTCCGCACCTAACTGCTTTAATGATATGGATATGCTCATATGCGGTATGGATGGCGTTGGTAACGTTGGACATCCGGGTCTTTGTGGCGATACGGAATACAAAACTCACTTTGCACTTTGGTGCATGGCAGGATCACCTCTCATGATGGGTAGTGACCTCAGAAAGCTCCGTCCCGAAACACTTGAATTGCTCACAAATAAGGATCTCCTCAGAATCAATGCTGATGAGGAGCATCGTGCACCTATAATAATGAGCGTTTTGGGTGAAAAGACGCCTGTATTCTTCAAGCACCTTTCAAATCGTCAGTTTGCTTTGGCATTCTTCAATTTCGGTGATGATGAGGGTAGCTCGGATTTCCGTCCTTGGGATATAGGCTTGATGAAGAATACCGGCTTTGGTTTGAAGCTCAGAGAGGTATTCACAGGCGAAACTCTTGACTATGTTGATGATTATATTATTTTCAGGCTTAAACCGCACGATTGTAAGGTATTCATCGGCGAATATGTTACAAAGTGATCATAACGAAGGGAGATTATAATTATGATAGTTAAAACACCTCCGATGGGTTGGAATACATGGAACACATTCGGTGAAAATATAAATGAACAGCTCATAATGGAAACAGCTGATGCAATGCTTGAGAAGGGTTTGCTTGATGCAGGCTATGAATATATTGTAATTGATGACTGTTGGTCACTCAAGTCAAGAGATGAGAACGGTAATCTTGTGCCAGATCCTGCAAAATTCCCGCACGGTATGAAGTATGTTGCGGATTACGTTCATTCAAAGGGCTTTAAATTCGGTATGTATTCATGCTGCGGCTCTTTGACATGCATGGGACATCCGGGCAGCTTTGAGCACGAATATCAGGATGCAAAGTTCTTTGCTGAGAACGGCGTTGATTACCTCAAATACGACTGGTGCTATCATCCCAGAACAATGGATGGTTGGGTACTCTACAACCGCATGAGAATGGCTCTCAATGCAACGGGCAAGGATATAGTATATTCTATCTGTAACTGGGGCGAGCAGGAAGCAAATAAATGGGTAAGAAAGGTTGGCGGTGACTTGTACCGTTCAACGGGCGATATAAATGATAATATTGAGTCAATAATGTCAATTTATAAGGAACAGAGAGATAATTTCTGTCTTTCGGGCCCTAACTGCTTTAATGATATTGATATGCTCGTATGCGGCATGTACGGCAAGGGCAATGTTTCGTCGACGGGCGGTTGCACAAAGGATCAGTATGACACACACTTCAAAATATGGTGCATGTTGTCCGCTCCTCTTATGATCGGCTGTGATATAAGAAATATTGACGATGACACACTTGCGCTTCTTAAAAATAAAGCGTACATTGCAATCAACCAGGATCCGGATCAAAGACCTCCTATTCGTGTTCGTTTTGGCAGTGCAATAATATTCTTCAAGCACTTGGCAGATAATGAATATGTTGTTTCAATAACAAACACAGAGGATCATGTTCACGGCTACCATATGATCAATTTTGCCGAGGTAGGCTTCCCGGGATACGGTGAATACGGTCTTGAGCTTACTGATATTGATACAGGTGAAATGGGAGTTTATACAACAAACCTTTGGCCGAGAGATTTAAGACCGTTTGAAACAAAAATGTACAGAGGCAAGGTCGTAAAGCTTAAATGAGTGAATTTTATGGCAGACCAAAGGCTGTCGCAATGCCGCCGAGTAAGAGCGAAATATGCATAAAATGTGGAAAAAGACTGCAAAATCTTGATGTTGCACTGCACAAAAAGATGATAAACCGCGGTGCAAGGGAGTACATGTGCATAGACTGTCTTTCGGCGTATATAGGAGTTTCAAAGCAGGATCTGCTTGATAAAGCGGAGTATTTTAAGAAACAGGGATGTATGCTGTTTTTATAACGGCATAGTTAAGGAGGCGTTTGTGGTCGACACAATGCCTCTTTTTGTATATAAAGAACTTGACATGCGATTTTTTGTATATAAAGAACTTGACATGCGATTTTTTGTATGATAAAATATACGGGACAGTATTTGATCGGTGCTGTCCTGTAATTATTGTTATTCACATGGAAATGGAGCAGAGTATGACTGTAAAAACACCTCCGCGAGGCTGGAATGCGTGGAATACATTTGGAGAAAACGTAAACGAAACAATAATCAAAGAGACTGCCGATGCCATAGTTGCGACGGGTCTTAAGGATGCAGGCTATGAATATGTAGTGATTGACGACTGCTGGTCGGAACGTGAGCGTGATCAAAACGGTAATATAACGGAAAACAGAGATAAATTTCCGAACGGAATGAAGACGCTGGCGGACTATGTGCATAGTCTGGGCTTAAAATTCGGTATTTATTCAAGTCCCGCGCCGAGATCGTGTACTTTTTTTACGGGAAGTTTTGACAATGAGTTTCGAGATGCGCAAAGATTTGCAGATTGGGGCGTGGACTTTTTGAAGTATGATCGTTGTGTATTTCCACAGTCGGTAGATCTCAGAGCGAGATACAACAGAATGGCAATGGCGCTAAAGACAACGGGGCGTGATATACTTTATTCTATTTGCAATTACGGTACAGATAACGTTGATGCTTGGGCAAGATCTGTCGGCAGTAATATGTATCGCTCTGCAGGGGATACATTTGAGATATTTCCGATGCTGGTAAATATCGCCAAAAGTCAGTTTGATCGTTGGCAGTATTCTGCACCTAATTGCTACAATGACATGGATATGCTTATATGCGGCATGGACGGAGTGGGTAATGTTGGTAGACCGGGACGTTGCGGTGACACGGAATATAAAACACATTTTGTACTTTGGTGTATGGCAAACTCTCCGCTCATTATGGGTAATGATATACGGTGTATACGTAAAGAAACAATAGAGCTTTTGACAAATAAGGATCTTCTTGAAATCAATGCGGATGCGGAGTGTCGTCCGCCGATAATAATGAGAGATGACAGTGGATTGTGTCCTACATTTTTTAAGCACCTTTCCGATTGCAGATTTGCACTTGCATTTTTTAATTTGTCCGATGATAAGGGGATTGCTGATTTTTGCCCGTGGGAGATAGGATTGTCAAAAAACTCAGGATTTGGTCTTAAATTGCGAGATGTATTTACCGGCGATATTTTTGATTATGTGGATGATTATTTGAGCTTTGAGCTTGAACCTCATGATTGCAAAGTTTTTATGGGCGAATATGTTACAAGTAAAGCAATAAGAATATGATCTCGTATAAGTATAATTGAAAAGAAAGCTTTTTTGATGTGTTTACATTAAAAACACATTGACACGGAAGCTTATATATGATAAAATTCAAAAGACAATGCTTAATATAAGCTGTTTGAGAAATTTTGCTTTATTCAATGATAGGAGCAGGTTATGGTTGTAAAAATTCCTCCGCGAGGCTGGAACTCGTGGAATACATTTGGTGAAAGTGTAAATGAAGCTATAATAAAAGAAACTGCCGATGCTATGGTGGCAACGGGTCTTAAGGATGCAGGCTATGAGTATGTTGTGATTGATGACTGCTGGTCCGAACGTGAACGAGACAAAAACGGCAAAATAGTAGAGGATAAGTTTAAATTCCCGAGCGGAATGAAAGCACTTGCGGACTACGTGCATAGTCTGGGATTAAAATTCGGAATATATTCAAGTGCGGCACCGAGAACATGTGCATTTTATGTGGGAAGCTTTGATAATGAATTCCGTGATGCACAGACATTTGCGGAATGGGGAGTGGATCTCTTAAAATACGACCGATGCGTATTTCCGCCGTCGGTTAAGGGAAGCTCAAGATACAATAGAATGGGAATGGCACTCAAGGCAACGAATCGTGACATAGTATATTCCATTTGTAATTGCGGTATTGAAAACGTTGAAACGTGGGCAAGATCAGTCGGCGGTAATATGTACCGTTCAACGGGTGATATAGGCGAAAGATTTTCGGCAATTACAGCCATAGCAAAGAGTCAGTTTGATCTTTGGCAGTATTCATCGCCTAATTGCTACAACGATATGGATATGCTTGTGTGCGGTATGGATGGCGTTGGCAATGTGGGTCATCCGGGCCTATGCGGTGATACTGAGTATAAAACTCATTTTGCACTTTGGTGCATGGCGGGCTCACCATTGATGATAGGCAGCGACATAAGGCACATCCGCAAGGAAATGATAGACCTTTTGACAAATAAGGACCTCCTTGCCATTAATGCCGATGCGGAATGCCGTCCACCCATAGTAATGAATGTTTACGGCGGAATGTGTCCTACATTCTTTAAGCACCTTTCGGATTGCCGATTTGCACTTGCGTTCTTTAATTTGTCGGATGGTGACGGTGCTGCCGATTTCCGCCCGTGGGAGATAGGTATGTCAAAAAATTCAGGCTTTGCTCTTAAAATGAGAGAGGTGTTCACGGGGGAAACATTTGACTATGTTGATGATTATTTGAGATTCAGTCTTAAGCCCCACGATTGCAAGGTCTTTGTGGGTGAATATGTTACAATGGAATAAAAAGGAAGGAAAATGCAGATATGGTACTTGATACACCACCAATGGGGTGGAATACATGGAATACATTTGGACCGAACATAAACGAGCAGCTTATAATGGAAACTGCAAATGCAATGGTAGAAAAGGGCTTGCTTGAAGCAGGATACGAGTATGTTGTTATTGATGACGGTTGGTCACTCAGATCGAGGAATGAAAATGGCAATTTGGTTGCGGATCCCGCAAAATTTCCGCACGGAATAAAATATGTTGCCGATTACGTACATTCAAAGGGACTTAAATTCGGTATATATTCAAGCTGCGGAGGCTTGACATGTCAGGGGTATCCGGGAAGCCTTGACCATGAATATCAGGATGCGAGGTTTTTCGTTGAAAACGGCGTTGATTACTTAAAATACGATTGGTGTTATCATCCAAAGAATATAGAAGGATGGGTGCTGTATAATCGCATGAGAATGGCACTCAATGCAACGGGTAAAAAGGTGCTGTTTTCAATATGTAATTGGGGCGAGGAGAATACGACTCAATGGGCAAGGAGAGTTGGCGGCGATATGTACCGCTCAACGGGCGATATATGCGATAATTTTGAGATAGTAAAGGACATAGTGAGAGGTCAGTGCTGTAATTTTAGCCTTTCCGGTCCGAGCTGCTATAATGATATAGATATGCTTGTATGCGGAATGTACAGCAATGCTTCACTCGATGATGTAAATGCGAGAGAACAGTACGAAACGCATTTTAAGCTGTGGTGCATGCTCTCCGCACCATTGATGATAGGCTGTGACATACGAAATGCCGATGAAAAAACATTGGCGCTACTAAAAAATAAAGAATATCTGTCTATCGATCAGGATGAGGAGCAGAGACCGCCGATAAGAATAAATATAGAAGATAATAATGTGATAATGCTCTTTAAGCATTTGTCAAACGGGGAATATGCTGTTTCGATGTCAAATCTTGAGGGTGAAGTAAACGGATACAAGGTTATCCTTTTGGCGGAATTAGGCTTTCCGGGTGACGGCGAATGGGGTCTAGAGCTTACGGATATGGACACGGGCGAAACAAATATATATACAACAAATATATGGCCGAGGGATATAAGACCGTATGAAACAAAGATGTACAGGGGCAGGGTAATAAAGCTCAGATGAATGAATATTGCCAAAGACCAAGGGTGACTGTTCAGCCTCCCGATAAAAGCGAATTATGTATGATTTGCGGCAAAAAGCTGCAAAAAACAGATATAGGACTTCATAAAAAGCTGATACACAGGTATGCAAGGAAGTTTATGTGCGTGGATTGTCTTTCTAAATATATAAATGTGCCTAAGCAGGATCTGCTTGATAAGGCGGAGTACTTTAAGACACATGGG
>CAYOGO010000003.1:0-23041 GCA_964403405.1 uncultured Lachnospiraceae bacterium
GATTGATAGAAACTACGGGGCTTATTGCAAAGCGTGATATGGTAGAACAGGTCCTTGACTCCATGGATCTTGAACGTGAAAAGGGCATAACGATAAAATCACGTGCTGTTCGCATAAAGTATAAAGCACAGGATCAAAAGGAATATATACTCAACCTTATTGATACTCCCGGGCATGTAGACTTTACATATGAGGTATCACGAAGTCTTGCAGCATGTGAGGGTGCGTTGCTCGTTGTTGATGCATCACAGGGTATAGAAGCTCAGACCCTTGCTAATGCTTACCTTGCCATAGAAAACGACCTTGAAATAGTTCCTGTCATAAACAAAATCGACCTCCCGTCCGCAGAGCCGGAGCGTGTCAGAAATGAAATTGAGGACGTCATAGGGCTTGATGCTTCAATGGCTCCGCTTATTTCGGCCAAAACAGGACTTAATATAGGCGATGTGCTTGAGGCAATAGTAAAATACATTCCATCACCCTACGGAAGCGACGATGCACCTCTCAGAGCATTGATATTTGATTCATTTTACGACTCCTACAAGGGTGCTATCGCGTATGTAAGAATAAAGGACGGCACGGTGAGTGTCGGTGATGAGATAATTATGATGTCGAACGGTCACTCGTTTGAGGTTACAGAGGTTGGCTACTTTGAGCCGGATATGACGCAGTGCGACATTTTAAGAGCAGGCGATGTAGGATATATATGCGCAAGCATAAAAAATGTGCAGGATACTACCGTTGGTGATACCATAACAAAACGGAGCAATGCTGCAAGTGAGCCGCTTCCCGGTTACAGAGAGGTACAACCCATGGTATTTGCAGGCTTTTATCCCGCAGACGGCTCCAATTACGATGCATTGCGTGATGCCTTGGAAAAATTAAAGCTCAACGATGCTGCACTCACATTTGAGGCAGAAACATCAACAGCCTTGGGCTTCGGCTTCAGATGCGGATTCTTGGGTCTTCTCCATATGGACATTATTCAAGAGAGAATAGACAGAGAGTTTGACCTCGACATAGTTACTACCTCACCCAGCGTTATATACAAATTAAAAATGACGAGCGGTGAGATGATAGAGCTCAGCAATCCTACAAACATGCCTGATCCGACTCTTATAGAGTACATGGAAGAGCCCGTCGTTGCGGCAAATATAATGACGCCCAATGACTATGTCGGCAGCATAATGGAGCTCTGCCAGGACAGACGCGGTCAATACGTTGACATGGAATATATGGATGATAATCGTGTTATCGTTAAATATATTCTTCCTCTCAACGAAATAATATATGATTTCTTTGACATATTAAAGTCAAGGACAAGGGGCTATGCGTCCCTTGATTATGAACTGCACGGATACCGACGAAGTGATCTTGTAAAATTGGATATTCTCCTCAACGGAGACATTATTGATGCATTCTCGATGATAATTCACAAGGATAAATCATATGCAAAGGGGCGCTTTGTTGCGCAAAAGCTCAAGGAAGTAATTCCTCAGCAGATGTTTGAGATCCCTATCCAGGCGGCAATAGGCAATAAGGTCATTGCAAGAGAAACAATAAGAGCGTTGCGTAAGGATGTACTCGCAAAATGCTACGGCGGTGACATAACAAGAAAGAAAAAATTGCTTGAAAAGCAAAAGGAAGGCAAAAAGAAAATGCGTCAGTTCGGTACCGTCGAGGTTCCGTCGGAGGCATTCATGGCGGTGCTCAAGTTTGAATAAAAGAGAGGTCTCACTCTACATTCACATACCCTATTGCCAAAGAAAATGCAAATATTGCGATTTTGTATCATTTGTAAATAAAGAAAACACATTCAATCGGTACACCGATGTGCTTTTGAATGAATTACAACAATACAAGAATGATAATTTACTCATAAAAACGATATTTATAGGCGGAGGTACGCCGTCACTCGTTCCGCACGAGATGATCGGCAGAATTCTCGGATATGTTTTTACTGAGTTTGACGTTGATGACGGTGCTGAGATCACCATTGAATGCAACCCCTGCTCCGCCGATGCAAAAAAGCTCAATGCTTACAAAAAATACGGCATAAACCGCATTAGCATAGGCATACAGTCATTTGACGATGTGTTGCTTAAAACGCTCGGACGTCTGCATGATTCTGCTACAGCTGAAGAATGCGTACGGAATGCAAGAGCAGCAGGCTTTGACAATATAAGCGTAGATCTTATGTTCTCGATCCCGGGGCAAACACATGAGGCACTTGAAGCCTCGATAGATAGAGCAATCTGTCTTGGTACAGAGCATGTATCGCTCTACTCGCTCATACTTGAGGACGGAACACCTATTACAAAGGCTGTTGAAGATGGTCAGCTTGAGGCAATAGATGATTTCACGGACAGGCTCATGTATAAAAACGCATGTGAAATACTCAAAAGACATGGTTACTTGCAGTACGAAATATCAAATTTCGCAAAAACCGGTCATGAGTCACTACATAACTGTGCATATTGGACAAGAAATGAGTACATAGGCATAGGCTGTGCCGCACACTCATGTTATAATGGGGAGAGGTATTTTAATACTTCCGATATTGATGAGTACATCAGCTCCGACAGCATAGGCAAAAGGGAATGCTCCCTCGATAAGCTCACGGTGACGGACATTGCTGAGGAGACAATAATGCTGGGGCTCCGCATGAATAAGGGCTTTGACATGCAAAAGCTGTTAAAAGAGACAGGCATTGATATTAAAACAAAATGCGGCAGTACCATCGAAAAATTGGTAAAATACGATCTTGCAGTATGCGATAACGATATATTAAGGCTGACCGATACCGGCAGGGATGTGCTCAACAGCATAGTGGTCGACCTGATAGCGGATATTTAACAGAATACAGCTTTTCGGCATATCATGTTGAGGAGTATAAAAAGAATATAACGGGGAGACCCGACGAAAATTTATTGCAGAGGTTTTATGCTTTGCATAGAACGGAAAGGATAAAAAATTATGGATGGAAAAAGAACAATAGCTATAATGACAAGCGGCGGAGATGCTCCGGGCATGAATGCAGCGATCCGTGCCATTACAAAGGCCGCTATTTACAAGGGATATAAGGTCATAGGTATCAATAACGGATACAAGGGTCTTGTTGAAGCCGATATGAAGGAATTAAACCTTTGCGATGTTGAAAATATATTGCACCTCGGCGGTACAATCCTCGGAACGGCACGTTTGCCTGAATTCAAGCTTCCCGAAACACAGGATAAGGCTGTAAATATACTCAAAACGTACGGAATAACGGATCTCGTTGTTATAGGCGGTGACGGCTCATTTACAGGTGCACAAAAGCTCTCCCACAAGTGTGAGGAGCCTCAGCACAATTACAAGTGCAATGTTGTATGCTTGCCCGGTACAATAGATAATGACCTCGCCTGCACTGACTTCACAATAGGCTTTGACACTGCACTTAACACAATAGTTGAAGCAGTTGACAAAATAAGAGATACAATGTCATCTCACGGCAGATGCTGCGTTGTTGAGATAATGGGTAACAGATGCGGCGATCTCTCACTGTTCTCCTCTATCAATACGGGTGCGGAAAGTCTTATTCTTGCAGAAAGACCCGAAAGCTTTGATATTGACAAAATATGCGACGCAGTTGCAGAGGGTGTAAAAAAAGGCAGAAAGTGCCACATAGTTATTTTGTCAGAGCTTTTGACAGACTCAGCTGAGCTTGCAAAGACGATCGAAAAGAGGACCGGTGTTTCCACACGTCCTTCCATACTCGGATATATACAAAGAGGCGGCAACCCCACTGCAAGCGACAGAATGCTCGCAACAAGAATGGGTGTTTATGCAGTCGATCTGCTTGAGCAGGGTAAATCAAACCAGATCGTATCCATCAGAGATAATAAGATAGTCAACGACGATATCGACGTTGCTCTTGCAATGCCCAGAGTATTCAATGAGGATTATTACAGGATCAACAAAATATTATCTATTTGATAATTCACAGAATAAATGGGCGGTATGCTTTGGCTACCGCCCTTAAATTTGACATATGATAGACGATTACGAAAAGCTTTACAAAAGGATCCCATCATCAAAATGTAGGGAGGGATGCTTTGACTGCTGTATAAATATGATACAATTCCACCCCGATGAGGAAAAAAACATGGGTGGATACGATTATAAGAACAAATGTCCCCATCTTGTAAACGGGAAATGCAGCATATACAAAAAGCGTCCGTTTGTATGCCGTATATACGGCTCAAGTGAGATATTGTCCTGCAAGGATTGTGTACCCGAAAGGTGCCTGTCAAAGGAGGAAACTCTTCTGCTTTTTCATGAGTACGCAAAATTAAAGAACAAATAAGACCGCAGGCTGAGCTTGCGGTCATTTTTTATTCAATGTGCATTATTTAAGCTTTTACGTGCCTCCGTAAGGTCAGCCGGAATATCCTCATCCCTCATGTTTTTTACTGCTGATGTTGACCCAAGTTCTTGTGCTGTTTCGTAATACCAGCATTTATAATCAAGTATCTTAAGCATTTTTTCATATTCGTAAATCTTTTCCATTAAAAGCCCACGCTGCTTTTTTATGAGTTCCAGCCTGTTGGATATGGTGTCATCGCCCTGCATTGCCATTAAAACAAATTCCTTTATGTCCTTTAATTGCATTCCCGTTTTTTTAAGGCATTCTATTATTTGAAGCCACGCATAGTCCTCATCCTTAAAGACTCTTACGCCATTTTCAGAGCGTTCAACAAACGGCAAAAGCCCTTCCTTATCATAGTAACGTAATGTTGATGAATTTATTCCCAACAGCCTTGCCATTTCACCCACAGTATAAAGCATAAAAAACTCCTCGATCCTGTAAAAAAAGTATTGACTTAAAGTCGACTTTAACATGTATAATAAACTTGTACTTTATAAAGTATATCACAAAATACGGATTAAGTCAATTTAAGGAGAAAAAAATGAGCAAAAAAGTATTGATACTTTCCGGAAGTCCAAGAAAAAACGGTAATTCCGATATTCTTTGCGATGAGTTTATGAACGGTGCAAGGGACGCCGGACATGATGTTGAAAAGATACGTGTTGCAGAAAAGAACATAGCATATTGCAGAGCTTGCTATGCTTGCAAAAAAAGCAGTATCTGCGCCATTAAGGATGACATGGCTGAGATCCTACAAAAAATGATAGATGCCGATGTAATAGTATTTGCAAGCCCTGTGTATTTTTACTCTATCGATGCACAGCTCAAGGCGCTCATAGACAGGACCGTCGCACGTTGGCTTGAGGTTAAAAACAAGGAATTCTACTATATTATGACTGCCGCCGATGAGGAACGTGCATCCATGGACACGACACTTGCATGCTTCAGAGGTTATGCGGACTGCGTTGAGGGTGCAAAGGAAATGGGCGTCATCTACGGTACTGGTGCATACGAAAAGGGCGAGATAAAAAGCAGCTGTTGCATGAGTGAAGCCTATGAAATGGGAAAAAATGTATAACAAGAGAGAATAACCATGGAATATATAACATTAAACAACGGTGTGAAGATGCCGATGCTCGGATACGGTGTGTATCAGATCACCCAAAATGAGTGTGAAAGATGTGTTCTTGATGCTCTTGAGGTCGGTTACAGATCAATAGATACAGCACAAAGCTATTTTAACGAGGAGCAGGTCGGTAACGCCATACAGAAATCGGGGATCGCACGTGAGGATATTTTTCTTACAACAAAAGTCTGGATAGAAAATTACGGCTACGAGCAGACAAAGGCATCGGTTTTGATGTCAATGCAAAGGCTCAAAACGGATTATCTCGATCTCTGCCTCCTGCATCAGCCATTCAGCGATGTTTACGGTGCTTACAGAGCACTTGAGGAGCTTTATAACTGCGGAAGGATCAGAGCAATAGGCATATCTAATTTTTATGCAGACAGAATGGTCGATATTGCATCATTTGCAAGCATTGTACCTGCCGTAAATCAAATAGAGATACATCCGTACCATCAGCAAAACGATCAGCTTTTCTGGGCAAAAAAATATGGCGTCATTGCGGAAGCATGGGCTCCATTCGGTGAAGGTCGCGGAAATATGTTTTCAGATCCTGTTTTGAAAAAAATAGGTGACAAATACGGCAAAACCGTCGCACAGGTAATACTTCGTTGGCATATACAGCGTGGAGTAGTCATTATACCCAAATCAACTCACTTGCAACGTATGTATGAGAATTTTAATGTATTTGATTTTACCCTCTCCGACAGTGATATGACAACAATATCCGCTCTTGACACCTCAAAGAGTGCATTTTTTTCACACACAGACCCAAATATGGTGGAATGGTTTGTAAAAATGGTGGATGAACGCAAAAAACAGCAGGATTCATCAAAGGAAACGAAAAACTGGTAACAGATCAATTTTTACAGTCAAAAAAGGAAGCTCGAAATATTTTCAAGCTTCCTTTTGTTTTACTTTTAGTGAGTTACGACCGGCCAGCTCTTTGCTGTCACAGATGATGACACACATTTATTGTTACCATGTGCCTGAATCTCTACGTCAAGCGATTGCACATGCTTAAATGCAATAATATCGGAAAGGTCATATGCCGGATTGTATACAGTGACCACATTCTGCTCGTCTCCGTTTATTGTGAGCTTTATCGTATAGCTCGTTGCAGCATCCACAGTGCCCCATGTGAGCCTTCCGTCCATGCTGAGCTTTATGCCCGACTCGTCAACATTACCGAGCAAATGTATCGTATAAGCGCTGTTATTGCCGCATGTCTGTGATGACAAGCAATATACATTATTTGAATCAAACAGACCGCCAACCGCATATACTCCTACCGCATATGAGCCTGCGCCATTGGGATTGTAGCTGAACGATGTCTTATCGCTCACTGTCTGCACGCCGCCGACAATATATGCATATCCGTTGGCATTCGGTGTTTCAAGCGTAATATTGATCAATATCTCCGAATCGGCACTGTAAGATTTACTTGAATAACCTATCTTAAAGTCCGGTGTAGGCAACTGTCTTGTCTCCTGCTCTATTGTATTCCAGCCGGAATCAATGGTTCTTCTGCCGCCATCGCCTATGGCCTTTACCTGCACAGTATATGTCTTGAGCTGTGTGAAATTAGGTATAACATAGTATTCCTCACCCGAAACATGAATATCAAGTGATGCAGCCTCGCCGTCTATATAGAAAGCATAGCTTGTAGCATCTGCCACAGCATTCCATTTGTATCTGTCGCCGTCAATAAACAATTTAGGTGACTTCAGCTTATAAATAGCCTTTTGATCGGAAAAATCGGAATTGAATGTTTCGATACCGTCGCCTATTGCTTTTACCTTGAAATTGTAGTCATTTCCGTCTATAAGTGAATCCAACTGCATTGACGCTCCGTCAAACGAGCCATACATTATATCCTGTGCGTTGTATACCTCATACTTTACGGCACCCGATGATGTGTTCCATATGAACTGAGAATTTGTGAATGCATTATCACCGAACGTAACGGGCATAAGCTTTCTTATATGCAATGTTTCGCTTGCAGGGCTGGTCATGTAATATATCGTCTTGAGCTCATTATATCTGTTTGCACCTGCTCTCATGAATATTTCGGTACCCGTCGTCGTTATATACTGCTTCATGTTAGTGAAACTATCAACAGGTATTGCGGTCTCGCTTCCGTCAATATACAGCTGGAAGTCACTTCCGGAATGATTTGGATCCGACGAAAATGACAGTGCTCCCTCATTTACGTTATCCGTCTTTATCCTTATGTCATACGGGCTCATAAGTCTGTATATCTGCAATGTCTGTGTATAATTACTTGCAAGAACGTCAGCACCGTTACCCCTTGCACATACCTTAACATCATATGTACCCGATTCAAGATAGCTGAGATCCGCCGTTGTATTATCCCTGCCCGTGTTCTGTCCATTTACGGAAACATTATATCCGTTTGCACCCTGTACCTCCGTATACGAATAAATATATCCGCTCATGTCGTTTACCTTGGGTGCCGCCAGAACCTTTATTGCAACATTCATCATGTTGTCGGTAAGAGAATCCAATACCACTGTTGTGACACCGTTTTCGGTGTATACATTTCTGCCTATACTCTGAATCTTATAATTTATATGCTGCTCCACAATGACATTGCGATCAACAACCTCATAATCCTTAAACTGTCCGCCCGTAACCGTCAAATATATATTGTTTTCCTTCCAAACTCTGTATTCCGTTGCTCTCGAAACAGTGTTGAAGGATACGGTGACACCGTCCTGAAGATTGTCCGATGTGCTTGTTATCGCATTATTTGAAAGCAATGTCGGTGATGCAAGCCTTACGACCTTTATTTCCCGAGAATACTTTGAATCCGACGTATTCGGATCCGCATCGTCTGCCAGAGCCTTGACCTTTATGTAATACGTTCCTATATCAAGATAATCATGCTCAAAGCCTACTATCAGATCACTTAAGTTTGTAAGCACAGGCACGGATGGTTCCTTATCGTTCGGTCCCGCAAATGCAACGGAAACAACATAGCCCATTGCATTTTCAACCGCATCCCACACAACGGATGACACCTTCTTGCCGTCAAAGCCGTCATGATTGCCCTTCCACTGCAGTACAGGTGCAGGCAATATCTTAAATGTCTCCCTTACGCTCCACGATGTAAAATAGGTATCGTTATTGCTTACGGGCATGATCTCTACATCCACGGAAGCGCTGATCGGCAAGCCATCGTACTGATTCTCGTTTACGCTGACTATTGAGCTGTTATTAAGCCTTAATTTATATCCATCCGCACCGGCAACATCATCCCAATAAAGTATTCCGTCCTCAAGGTGGATATTTCTTGCGGTTTCAAGGTAAACAAATGACTTTTCAACAACAACACTGCTGTCAAATGTCGACGCATGATTGCCTATCGCCCTTATGCCGATCGTAAAATCAGCATTGTGCGGATCAAACACATATGATGTCCTGTTTACCACATCATTGTATGTATCGGTTGCGGTCTGAATTGATATTTCATATCCGTTAGCATTGCTTACGCCCAACCACGACAATGTATTAGTCAATGAATTGAAGCTTATTCTCTCCTTTTCGACCTCGCCGCAAATAGTAACAGTCTTGGGAGAGCTGTACTTTGAATAATAAGCCACATCTCCGCTGTCGGAATCTGCTCTTGCACACACCTTTACGGTATGCGTTCCTGTTGTAAGCCCGTCATATGAGAGTTCATACACTTTGTTGTCCGTTCCGTCAACATTTACAAGATAATATGTTGCTCCTGCCACAGGATCAAACGAGATAGTTCCGTTATCGCTGACATATATCTCGGATATATCCCCCAGCGGTGAGAACTGCTTTGTTACGCTCTCGGAATCACTGTATCCGTCCGCCTTTGCGGTTATTGTTACCGTAAACATCTCTTTTGCCGTATTGGCATACGCCCACATCGTTCCTGCTGTGGACACACCCTCCTGTGAGTTGATGCTGACAGAATATTTCTGTGCATTTTCAACACCCGTCCATGTGATAACAGAGCCGTCGTAATTAATATTGCTTACACTGCTCAGCTTTTTTGAAATACCGGGAAGCTCAATGTCGCAGGCTGTAAAAGCAAGTGCCAATGCAAACAGCATGCTCAACAAGATCAACTTCTTTTTCATTTACTTATATCCTCCGCTATATATTTTGCAAATAACTGTATATCCACACCATCCGTAAATGGTGCCAATGAATTACCGTTCTCGTCCGTATAACGGATGCCGTCAACATCATAATAACCCAAAAATCCCTTATCTATCGGCAAAACAAAGCTTTCGCCGTATTTTACCTTTACCGTGTTGATGGTGTCGCCCGATATTATGGTGATCGTATACTCTCTCGGGCTGAAGCATGGGTACAAATGATAGCTTCCACTGAAATTCGATGAAATAAACTCCATGGGTTCAGTTTTGCACTCGCTGTCCGTACACCAGCCCTCAAAAACGTAAAATGCCTTTGTGAGAACGGGCAGCTGCACTTCATCACCGTATGAATATACGACATCCTCTAAATTCTGTCCGTCATGCGGCTCAAATGTAAGCGTGTAGTAATCCGCCTTTTCAAATTTCGGATACAGATCGGTATACTCGTCATCATATGATACCTTTTCGATTCTCGGTCCGGTGAAATCGCTCGCAGCGTACCAGCCTGCAAATTCGTAACCGCCACGCTGAGGCTTCGGCAGATCCGATTCCTGTCCCATGCATAAATATATAGCAGACCCATCCTCATGCAGCATTACTTTTTTGCAGTCATGCCACACGGCATGTAATGTGTTTTTGTCTGAAATTCTTACATATACAAGCTCATCGTACTCGTTCTCACCTCTGATAAAGCTCTCTCCGTCCGTTTTGAAGGAAAAATGAGTTACAGCCTCCAACTGCTCATAATCTACAGGTGCATTCTGTCTTAAAAAAGCATCAAATTCTTCCAACGTACCGTAAAACACATTGACTTTTGCACAATAATTTGTATTATTCTGGTAGCTTATTATTTGTCCGTCATCGTTTTTTACTATGTCGGAATACCAATTACCGTCATGGTTCTCTATATTTTCCCTAAAGCTTGGTTCAGCAGCATGAGTAAGAACTACCTGATATAATTCTTTTTCGTAACCAAATCTTTCATAATTTACCCAAAAATCAAGAACCGATGATTCTTCTGCATAATCATTATACAATTTGTGCTTGTTGACCAAAAAGCAACAGGCACTCTCTTTCGAATTTTGAAGTAGCTCCTCACGAAACATACTGCCGTTTATGAGCTTGTTGTTATAATCGTAATAATAGTCATACATATCAAATACAGCCGAGGGGTACGCCACATATGTATAACTTACTCGAGCATCAAACTCAACGCCCGGTTGCTTTTTTATATAGTTATACAGCTTACGCGGAGTATTAATGAGATCGTAAACCTTACCCGTGGAATCTGAAAAATGGATCCATAATCTATGCTCATTCAAGCGTAAGCTTTGCGGTCCGTTTTTCATGTTAATTATGTCATCAGGACCTAATGGAGCACTATTATTCATATCGTCTAATGTAAATATGAATTTTCTCTCATCATTCTCATTAAGATACAGGACAGAGCCGAGCTTGGGGCGTTTGCCGTCCAATATATACCCGTTCCAAATTTCATCGTCAATTATATAACTTTCTTCATATGACGCCAAATACGCACAACGATTCTTAAGATTTGGATCGGTATAAAGCTCGAACATGGTCAGAAAAAACAACTCATCCGGCATATTATCAAACCTAATTATGCTGCCCGACTCAAACACAACGGGGTAATTTACTCCGTTAAAGTGGATGTAATAGCCGCCGTTCAGCACATGCTTGTTACCGATGGACTTGTTTTGCTTTTTCCATTCGCTTATCTCCGCATCGTCAAATACGTTTTCCTTATTGTCGGTACAAGCACCTGCAAAAAGACACAGCACCACCGCAAATGCGATCACGGCAAATGCGGTCAAAAGGCTCTTGTATTTACGCTGATTCAGACCTTTTCTCATCATTTTACCTCCGGCAAAGCATATTCAGGGAACGAAACGAGGTACATCCAATAAAGTATTAGATGTACATTTTATGCTTACGGAAATCAAAAGCCAAGCAAAATATACAAATGGTTCGTATTTTGTTAACTGACTATGCGTAAATTTATTGACAAATGCATCAAATTATGCTGTCATGCATTTTGAAGTGATCATCCAATGCTTTATTAGGTTGTCACTTCATTTATTTTGTCAAAAATCCGTGTCATAATGTCATTTTCATCTGCACGATTTTTACAAGCAATACCCCCGAAGGCATAATGAACAGGCTTGGTCTTGTCGTTTTGTCCATTGTACCCTCGGGGGTCGTTTTTGTATGATAGTTATTTTAACTGTTCCTTACGATACTGCAGCATATACAGATCATAATATCTGCCCTTATTCTCAAGCAGCTGTGTATGTGTACCCTGCTCAATGATCTCACCGTGCGACAAAACAATTATCTTGTCTGCATGGATTATTGTCGAAAGTCTGTGTGCAACCATGAGCATTGTGCCTATGTTCATCATTTTTTCAAGGGAATCCTGTATGAGTATCTCTGTTTCGGTGTCGATATTTGCGGTTGCCTCGTCAAGTATCATTATCTCAGGCCTGTGAGCAATGGTTCTCGCAAATGAGAGAAGCTGCCTTTGACCTGCAGAGAAATTTGCACCTCGCTCACGCACTTCCTCATTCAATCCGTTTTTGAGCTTGTTTATAAAGTGATCGGCGTTGACGTACTTGCACACACGCATAACATCGTCATCGGTGATGTCGTCATCCCTCAAGACGATATTGCTCTTTATCGTGCCCGAGAAAAGGAATACATCCTGCAGCATCTGACCGAAGTGCTTTCTCAATGATGCTATTTTTATTTTACGTATGTCTATGCCGTCAAGCAATATCTCGCCCTTTTGTATATCGTAATTACGGCATATGAGTGAAAGTATAGTCGTTTTGCCCGAGCCCGTTGAGCCTACAAATGCAACTGTTTCCCCTGCGTTCACCTTGAACGAAACATCCTTGAGCACCCACTCATCCGGAACGTATTGGAACCACACGTGCTTGAATTCTATCTCACCTTTTACGCTTTCAAGCTCTATTGCATCAGGCGCATCCACGATCTCCGGTTGAATGTCAAACACGGTAAATATCTTCTCCGCCGAGGCAAGTGCAGCCTGCAGCCTGTTAAACTGTTCTGCAAGATTCTGTATTGGGTTGAAGAATTTTGATATGTACATATAAAATGCAACAACTATTCCCGCATCTATCGTTTGACCCAAAAAGGACAAATTGTCGATATAACCCTTTGCACTCAAATAGAACAGACACAGCACCGACGAAATATACAGCATGTATATCATAGGTCTGAAAATGCTGAATACAAACATCTGTTGCATTTTTGCATCCTTGAGCTTCTCGTTTTTTTGTTCAAAATCGTGTATCTTTTTATCCTCACGATTAAATATCTGTATTATCTTCATTCCTGAAAGGTTTTCAGACAGAAATATATTGATATCCGTTGTGCTGTCCTTGACCATTCTGTACGCACGTCTGGAGAACTTTCTGAATATTACCGTAAACAGTATGATAAAGGGCACAAAGCACAGTATCATGAGAGTCAGCTCATAATTCAAGCACAGCATTGCAACAAGCACGCCCACTATCATAAATGAATTTTTTACGAGATTTACAACAATATTTGTAAACATCACCGAAACCGAGTTTGTGTCATTCGTTACTCTTGTTACGAGTGTTCCGACAGGTGTTGTATTCAGCTGAGCATGTGACAGGCTCTCTATATGCTTGAACAGATCCTCACGGATCGCGGACATTATTTTTTGTCCCGTTTTTTGCAGTACTATTGCCTGTACATACGTACATATGAGCGAAATTATAAGTATCGATGCGTAAATTGCCACTTCTGTGAGCACAAGTGACATATCAAAATCGGTTTTTATTCTTTCTTCAATATCCTTTATTATGAGCGGTGACACAATGTCATACGCTATTGAAGACAACATGACCAAAAGCACTATTGCAAAGCTTTTGGCGTGAGGTCTTGCATATACCAGGAGTCTTTTTACTATTTCGGAATCCTTCATGTTACGGTTAAAGCCTATTGCCTGCTTTTTGTCCTTCATAAATGCAAAAGCAATTATAAAGACAACCGAGAACATTCCTATAATTCCGCCAACAAAAAGTAAAGGAAAATATTCTGACATATCAATTACCTCCCCATTCTTCGTCGATCTTTTGCAGATTTACCAGCTTCTGATATTCCTTACATGAATTCATAAGCTCATCATGCGTACCGAACGCAACGAGCTTTCCGTCATCAAGGAATATTACCTTGTCCATATTTTCAACGGTTGAAATACGGTGCGCTATCAGAATGGTAGTCATGCCATGTCTTGTACTGTTCAGATTTTTGAGTATCTTCTTCTCCGTATCAGTATCAACAGCGGATACGGAATCGTCAAGTATAAGTATGGGAGCATTTTTCATCAATGCTCTTGCAATGGATATTCTCTGCTTTTGACCGCCTGAAACCGTAACACCTCGTTCACCGAGCACAGTCTCGTAATTTGCACCGAAATCCATAATATTATCGTGAACATCGGAGAGTATTGCAGCATTTCTTACGTTGTCTTCACTTGGAGCCTCGCCCGTATTGACTGTTGCAAATGCGATATTGTTCTTTATGGTGTCACTGAACAAAAAATTGTCCTGCGGAACGTACGCTGCATGCTCCCTTACGGTATGTATCGGTATCCTGTTTATATCATGATCATCAATAAACACGGTACCGTCCGGAACATTGTATGTCCTCAGAATGAGATCCACAAGCGTTGTTTTTCCGCAGCCCGTCCTGCCGACAATACCTATATTTTCACCTGCATTTATAGTAAGTGATATATTTTCAAGTGAGTTATAATCAGCACCCGGATACCTGAACGTTAAATTGCGGAATTCTATTTTGCCCTTAAGCTCAGTTATATCATCAACATCACGGTCGAAAACATCTATCTTTGAATCAAGCAGCTCGCTTATTCTGCTTATTGATGCCTTGCCCCTTGACGTCATATCTATAAGCTCAGAGATTGCCATAACGGGCCATATTACGGAATTAAAATATCCTATAAACTCTATAAGATCGCCCGCATTGAATACGTCCTTTTTTACAAGGTAGCTGCCGTAACCGAGAATTATGCATATTACAGATTCGACAAACAAGGTTACGAAAATATTAAGCAATGTTGATATTTTTGTATACTCTATGTTTGCTTTTTCGTTCTTTTTGTTAAGCCATCTGAATGCAATAAGCTCCTTAAACTCCTTTACAAAGGCTTTAATGACAGCAATACCCGAAAATGCCTCCTGAGCAAAATCAGACAATGATGAGAACGATGCTTGACGCTCGTCCCACTTTACAGTCATTGACTTACCCACAAGAGTACCTATTATGAGCAAAAATGCCATTGGTATCAACGAAAACAATGTCAGCATGGGGCTCATGTTCCACATCTTTATTATTGCAAGGGAGCCCAAGAGCAACGCATCGGACAGCGTCAAAAAGCCGTAACCGAAGCATTCCTCAACTGTTTCAAGGTCGTTTGTAAAAAGTGACATGAGATTGCCGACCTTATTCTCCTGATAATACTCCTGTGACAGCTTACTGCAATGCTTAAACATCTTACTTCTGATGCTTGCTTCTACCTTCCTTGATGAGCCGAAAAAGCAAACTCTCCAAAGAAATCTGCCTACGACCATTACAATTATTATTACCATGAGCGGCTTACAGATCTCATCAAGCAGTACGGCAGCATCAAACGTTCTTTCAACTCCGTCTATCTCCACCACACCGTTGTTCATTCCGTTTATTATAAGATTATACAATGCCGGTATCTTCAGCTGAAAATAATCAACCAAAAAAAGTGCTGCCACGCCTATCAACAGCATGTGCAGATAACGCAAATAATACTTATTTATATATTTACCGAAAATCATATTTATCTCCTTTCTCCGCAAGCACAAAACTTTGTAAAAATATATTTCGCTTTTATTTTCGGCAAAATCCGAATACAAATGCCTATTTATTGTAACATACTTTACAAATAATGTCAATACACCGTCGGTGGAATATTTACATTGTCATACAAAACGCAGTATCAGCATAGCATTCTGTAATGGGTCCGACGGTTAATCATTCACAACGTCGGTAGAAACGGGGTATTTTATGTCTGATAAGAATTTTATGCGGTATTTTATTATACTTAACGAATGTCCGAGCAATACTAAAAAAACACATGCAAACGGATATTGCAAAATAGAGGGTATCAATTCAGAGGCAAAGCTCGCCCTGAGCCTGCGTAACATGGCGCATTCTGCAGAATACTGTGCATATGCCACATCAAAAGGCTCTCCAACACCAATAAAGATAGGAGCGTTTACATCCTCCGCCGACGGCACTGTTTATGCGGAATACAGTACCATGCAGTACAATATATTCGACAGCAATACAAACGTCGCTGACATTGAAGCATTCTATGTTTTAGACAGCGCAAGCAATGTGATGCTGTGCGGCTACACAAACAGAAGCATTTCGGAAAAAGCAAAAAACGACTGTGATATAAAATTAAGCACTCTGCACCAATATCTTCCCTCTGCTGATTCCGAAAGCATAGATGAGCTTGATTATAAGGGCGATGTACCTGATGAAGCAGAAAGCTCACTCAATGCTTTGGAGGCTCTGAATACCGAAATCCCCGACAATACCGATGTCGCACATACGGATGACGGCAATTCCAATGGCGAAAACGGATTTACATCCTATCTTGATACATTTGCAAAAATATACCGTGAGCTGACGGGAGCAAAGAGCGAAAAATGTACTGTTAACGAGCAGTACTGTGCGCAAGACGGTAATTACATGTCAAAAAACGCATTCTATTTTGAAAATCTTCAAAACAGTTGTGATGAAACAGAGCCGTTTGCGTTCAAGCAATTAAATTCAAAATGGATAAAAGTATCAAACGGAACAAGCTTTAATATTATGGGAACTGTGTATGAGAACGGCAAAATAAAATATATCGCAAACGGTGTTCCGACCACATTTTACTCATTCACGGTCCCGTTTTTATGCAAATACAACATATGGCTTCCGTCCGCCGATAATAATTGCGGTGTGACAGGGTATTGGTTGACATTCATTGATGCGGAAAACGGCAATGCAGTCATACCCGACATAAGCATCTTGTGAGGGTAATATGTGCTATTCACGTAAAACCATTGGAAGAATAATTGCAAGCATACTGATCCTATGTGCTGTGTTATATATTTCGAGCAAAAATCAGAACAGAGCAGATGCGAACACATATTTTTTGCCCGTGAATTTTATTGCGGATAAAAGCAATGATAATGAAGCCTTATCCGTAATTTCCGCAAATATGGTCAAGGAAAACGTCAATGAGGATCCCTTTTACTCCACTAATTGCAAAATACTTTTATATCACTCACATACAAACGAGGCTTACTTAAAAAATGCAGATAACAGATATGAGCACCTTGCAAGTCGTTCGGATGACAGCTCACTCACAGTATGCAAGGCAGGCGAGGCAATGTGTGAGGCTTTTGCCAAATTGGGCTATGACAGTGATCATGACAAGTCAAACAATGAAGCCAAGGGGTACAACAATGCGTACACTCTTTCAAATGAGCTTATAAATAAAAATATTGAAGCCAACGGACAGTATCTTGTCCATATAGACCTGCACAGGGATGCATATTCAAAGAATACCGTTCCTACAGTAGAAATAAACGGAAAATCCGTTGCAAAGGTAATGTTTGTTGTTGGCGGAAAATGTGAAAACGCCGATGAGAACTACAATTTTGCATGTTTGATAGCAAACGAGCTTGACAAGACCTATCCCGGGCTGTGTGAAAAGGTGCTGTATGTAAAAGCATCACGATATAATCAGCAATATTCAAACAGAAGCCTGTTGATCGAAATAGGTGACAATGCGGTTACGGTCGATGAGGCCTGCAACGCTGCGGAATTGGTTGCTGAGGCAATAGGTAAAGTATTGAGCATGCAAAACGCCGTATCGGAAAAATAAATAAAGCCGTGTACATCATTTGTGTACACGGCTTTATTCTTATTCCATTGAGCTTGATTTTTTGAATTTTCTTAAGCCGAATATTACGGTTAAAGCCACCTCTGCAACGTATACCGCAACAAAAGTATACATTATGATATTAAAAACTGTGTATCCGCCCTGCAATGCCGAATTTGTGTATGTTTTTATCAATAAGTTTTCGTTTTTATCCCATTCACAGAGTATTCTGACAACCGCAAGATTTTTATGTTTGTACGTAAGCAGTATCTTGTCCCCGTACTTATTGTATATTTCACCTGTCCGATAGTCAATCTCTGAGTTTTCTTTAATTTCCACAGGAGGCTCAACGAAAGCTCCACCATACTGAAGATCTATCCTATGATAATAACCGTATTCCCAATCGGTCTCCGTTTCGATATACGCCTTAAATTCGTCAAGATCCGTAAAGCTTTCACATTTACTTGCCGATTCAACTATCACGCTGTTCATATCCGCAATTCCGATATGTACTGTAAGTGTAACAAGCATTACAACGCAGAGTATCACAGCACGCTTACCCCAAAAACGCAATCTGAAGCTTATCTTTTTTCTTTCTTCGCTCTCAATTTCATACAAATGCTTATCTGCCGCAAGCAATCGTAATATATAGCATACCGCAAAGCATACAGCCGCACATATTAACGCCGCAACTATTCCGGAAGAAAACCAATAATCGATCGACAGACCCACGTAAGCATCATATGCCTTTGTTACAAGCGGTAACGTAAACGCAAGCAATGTAAGTACTGCACTTATTACAGCACAGCACGTTGAAAAGATCCTTCGTTTTGCATTGTTTACTCCGTCAAATGAGGATTCTGCGCCTTTGAGCGATGCAAAAGCACATATTGCATTTATCACTTCGACCGTTATTGATCCCACAAAAAACAAAAGTGCGACAAAAAAGCCTATATATGCACGCAAAAATCCGAAATCACATATCATTGCCGCAATCAGACCTACCATTGCTACAACAAAAGCAACTATACTGCGTACATTGAATTTCATCATAGCTCTGTCAATAATGTATTTTCTTTGTTTTTCCGTCGCTCGTACCGCACTCACCGTATCGCTTTTTTCCTGTGCTGCACGCTCTCCCCTGAGTATCTCATCCGATGTGACATCAAATATCTCCGCAAGCACAGGAATCAAAGTCAGATCCGGCAGTGACTCATCCCGTTCCTAGCGTGACACAGTTTTATCAGTCACATTAAGCTTTTCCGCAAGCTCCCTTTGCGTCAGGCCGTTTGCTTTTCTCAATACGGCAATAAACTGACCTATGGTCCTCTTTTCCATATTTATAACCTCCAAAATATCAGATCATTTGCGATCCTTGTTCTTTTTCATGCTGAATTCTACCATAGTGTCACAAAAAATC
This sequence comes from uncultured Lachnospiraceae bacterium, assembly GCA_964403405.1. Taxonomy (GTDB): domain Bacteria; phylum Bacillota; class Clostridia; order HGM11327; family HGM11327; genus SIG351. Next base: position 19,120 of record CAYOGO010000003.1, read on the forward strand.
AAACCCCATAAACCGAAAAATGCTCTCGTTTTGCGAGAATTTATATAAAATCGGCTGATAATTGTAAATATCAGCCAAGGGCAACATCAAGTATCATCATGATCGAAAAGCCTATTGCAAAAAAGAATAATCCGCACTTTGAATCGGTATCGCTCAAAGCTTCGGGGATCAGCTCATCAACAACAACATATATCATTGCTCCCGCTGCAAATGACAGCACGTACGGCATCAACGACAGCGCTGCTTCCAGCAAAAGCATGGTAACAAATGCCGCAGCCGGTTCAACCACACCCGACAGCACCCCCAGCACAAATGATTTTGCTCTAGACATGCCCATTGCCGCCAATGGCGACGAAATGATAGCTCCCTCGGGCATGTTTTGTATTGCAATTCCAAACGAAAATGCCATTGCACCTGCAAGGGTCTGCTCTCCCATTGTATTCATAACATATGCAAAGGCAACACCCACCGCCATACCCTCCGGTATGTTGTGGAGTACCACCGCAAACGCAAGCATTACCGTATTTTGTGATGAGGCGGTCGCAAAATGATCTCTTGATGTCTTCAGCCTTAATATGAGCTTGTCAAGTCCCCACAAAAACACTATTCCTGCCCATAAGCCCACCAATGCAGGCACAAACGACAGCATCCTCCAATCTGCCGCATAGTCTATTGCAGGGATAATAAGACTCCATATGCTTGCCGCAAGCATCACACCGCCTGCAAAGCCCGACAGTTTTTTATGCAATGAGAGTGTCTTGCCGCTTTTTAACACAAAAACGCATGCCGCACCAAAAAGTGTTCCCCAAAACGGCATCATCACCCCGTTAAATATCTCAAGCCCCATCAATATCCGTCCATCCTTTACAATATAGTTTTCATTGTCAGTATATGACGGAATTATATTTCTTGTGAGTATCAGCGTCTTGCAACGCCCGTCTCTCTTGCCGCCTTTATTACAGCATCCGCAACAGCACGTGCAACACGTTTGTCCAAGGCTTGCGGTATTATATTGTCCTCATTAAGATCCTTGTCATCTATCAAAGATGCAAGTGCATATGATGTTGCCACCTTCATTTCCTCATTTATACATTTTGCTCTGCAATCAAGTGCACCCCTGAATATTCCGGGGAAAGCAAGCACATTGTTTATCTGATTCGGAAAATCGCTCCTGCCCGTGCCGACTATCCTTGCACCTGCGTTCTTTGCCTTATCGGGCATTATTTCAGGTGTCGGGTTTGCCATGGGGAAAACTATTGCATCCTCTGCCATCGTTCTCACCATATCTTCGCTTACAATATTCGGAGCAGATACGCCAATAAACACATCCGCACCGCACATAGCATTGCTCAAGTCGCCATGCAAAAGCTCTTTATTTGTAAGTAACGATATTTCCTTATGTGCTGGGTTCAGGTCTCTCATATCACTTGATATTATGCCGAATCGGTCCACCATTATCAAATTTTTTACCCCTAAATTAAGTAAATGCCTGCCTATCGCACAACCTGCCGAGCCTGCTCCGTTTATCACTACCTTTATGTTGGAAATATCCTTTTTTACCACCTTAAGTGCATTTATGAGTGCAGCTGCAACGACTATTGCTGTGCCGTGCTGATCATCATGAAATACGGGTATATCACAAATCTCCTTGAGACGCTTTTCTATCTCAAAGCATCTTGGGGCACTTATATCCTCAAGATTTATTCCACCGAAGCTTGATGATATCAGGTAAACGCAACGCACTATCTCATCCACATTCTTGGATCTTATGCATATCGGAAACGCATCAACATCCGCAAACTCCTTAAACAGTGCCGCTTTTCCTTCCATTACAGGCATACCTGCCTCAGGACCTATATCTCCCAGCCCCAACACAGCAGTACCGTCCGTAATAACTGCCACAAGATTATTGCGTCTTGTAAGCTCATATGATTTTTCCGGGTCCTTGCTTATTTCAATGCATGGCTGTGCTACACCTGGAGTATACGCAAGAGAGAGATCCTCCCTGCTTGTTATTTTGCAACGGGAAACGACCTCTATCTTGCCGTTCCATTCATAATGCTTTTGTAATGATTCTTCTTTAATATCCATTTAGTGTTCTTTCCGTTACTGCTTTTTATCAGCATAACAGGACCGCTCAATTATTTTACAACATTCAAACGATCCTGCTACATATTTTTCCGCGGTCAATGGTACATTCCCACGACCGTTACATTCTATATCTTACCTTATTCCTCAAAGTCATCCACGGGACCCATTTTTTCAAACGGTGGCGGTACAAAATCAGGTATATGCTTGTACACCTCAGCATCCGGAACAAACCTGTAATCCCTTGCTTCCCAATTAACAAAGCCCGGGTCGTCATTTGTGATGTAGTTTGTATCAAGACCCGTTGCAGTTGCCTCACCCGAATCAAGCTTGTACGGACGGTCCGCCCTTACTATGAGGTTATTCTCATAATGGTTGTAACACGGAGTACGCAGCCTCATTTCAGCCCAGCCGGAACGCGGAACATAATTCGGATCCTTTATATCCTCACTCCACTGATCAAGAGCAACACAGAATTCCCTGTATGTTGGGTTCCTGTCAAGATATTCATCCGTTCTCATGCTCAATGATGCCTCTACCATATTATTGCACCATGATTTCCACTCATCAAACGGCTTTAAGAAATACGTTTGATCTCCGCCAAATGCAAAATAGCCTGCATCAATACTTATATTATTGTAGAAAACATGCTCGCCGCCATTGTGATGGTTATAGCTTCTGCCGCCCGACGGCCACCACTTGCCGTGCTTGTCCTCATGACCCGGATTTACACCGTTACCCACAACAATATTGCCGTATGCATACATGCCTCTCGACATATCATCAAAATAGATACCATAATCAAGCTTGGCAAAATCAAAGAAATAATTATATCTGTAATGATCTCCGCAATGGCTATTTCCGCCACCGCCGACATATACCATGCCTGAATCGCTCGTCTCGGTATCTCCGCCCTCAACGATATTGTACTCCATTATTGACTCATTACTTCCACCTGCACCGAATCTTGTATTATAAAGATAATTATGCGAAACCACATTTCCAACGCCTCGATAGCTGTTCATTCCGAAGGGTACCTTTGAATTGAACAGAATGCAGTTCTGTATAAAATTATTTGCTGGTATAAGATGCTCTCTGTTGCCGCCTGTAACGCAAATTGCAGTCTCTGAGAAATATTCCATACGTGATGCTATCACACCGTTCTTTTTACCCTCATTGACAACTATCTTATTTGAATATGACGTAAATCTGCACCTTTGTACCAAAAATTGCTCGCAATCGTTTATCACAAGGGGTGAACCATTTGTTCTGCCCATATCAATGCCGTCTACTATAACATTTTTTGCTCCCCTTGCATCAATAAGGTCAAGCCCACTGTCCTTTGTTGATATTATTATCCTTATATCATCCGTTGCCTTAAATTCGTCCTTGAGCGGATAAACATACATAAGACCATGTGTTCTGTCAAGATGCCATTCACCCGGAACATCAAGCTCCTCAAGTATATTGACAAAGTAATGTGAAAAATCCTCAAGATAACGTATCGGACAGTATTCCCTGTCCGCATTTACGCCCTTCATGGTCTTCTTCTCTTTATCAAATCCAACAATCTTCATGTAACTGTGCGTCCACTCAAAAAAGAATGATCCGTAGACCCACATATCGTCATTAAATTCCCAATTAAAGCACCTCTCGTCGGAAACACCAAGCTCCCATGGCTCTCCGTGATCTCCGGGATTTATCACCTCATCCTTCATAGGAAGTCTTTCCACCTTGTCGCCCTCGTTCGGGTAACGTGCGTATGTATATCTGTCACCATTTACAACAAACATCGTGCCGTGTCTGCCTATCGTACCGAGATTTTCAATTCCAA
>CAYOGO010000004.1:0-19680 GCA_964403405.1 uncultured Lachnospiraceae bacterium
GAATAGCTGCCACGTATGCTTTTCCGTAAAGTATACCTACAACGTATTTAGCAAACACTGTCAGTACCACACTCTGCAAGAGCGCCATGTATATCATTATGGAATACAGCCTTGTCACATTTTTCTCGTAGCTAACCTGGTCATCCTTTTTATTCGACAATATGATGGGGCGGAATGAGTCGATAATTGCAGAAAATACAAAGCTTGTCATTGCCGCACATGTCGTTGCGGCAGCATAATAACCGTTTTCGGCATTTCCGATCATTATTTTTATCATGATTTTGTCCGTTTGCGAAAACAATGTCACCATGAGACTTGATATTATATAATACTTACTTCTCGAAAAAAGTCTCTTGAATACATCCCACGAAAATGACAGTCTTCCGCCGCCCAATTTATTGTATATCAATACGAGCACAACGGATATTATCATATAGTCAAACGCAGTCGATACTGCAAACCAATATACGCTTTTGCCCGTAGCAAGGAGGTATACCTTATACGCTGCTATTACGATATATGCCGCAAGTGACGTTACCGACACATATTTTGACATCAGCTTTGCCTGATACCAATATTGCACCATCTCAGTCACCTGAAATATAAGCGAAATGCTGTATAACGCACACACTATCAATGTATCGGTCTCACCTGCATTGGCAACGGACACGAACGCCAAACAACCGCCTATGCAGAACAGGCTCGCTATCACGCTTGAAACAAGCGATGTGCCCAGTGTCTTGCCCTCTTGCTCGGGCCTTGATATTATCTCATCCACAAGCACATTCGGCAGACCCAGCTGTGCAAACGGGGCAACAAACGCTATAACCGATTTTGCGTAATCAAGCAAGCCATAATTGTCCGGGTTCAGGTACCTCGCAGTGCAGATCCCTATAATTAACGATATCAAGGATTGAACAACACGGCACACTATTATCCATGACGCATTTTTTATTGCTTTTCCGTTCAAATTCATTATTTATCCCTTTTTGGCGGACGCGGTCCGTAGAACTGATAATAATCGACCTTGATCCTGCCGTTATAGAGTTTTCTCTTTTTATCCGCTTTTCTGCCTATTTCGTTTTCAAAATTTTCATCAGCCGTAAGCACGTAGAATGACCATGTCGGGAGCTCCCTCATTGCATTCTTAAACGATGCATATATCTTTTTTATTGCTGACTTGTCGCCTATTCTTTCTCCGTACGGAGGATTGGTTATAATACAGCCGTACTGCTTTTTTGATGACAGCTCCGCAAAATCACGTTGTTGAAAATGGATCACGTCATCAACGCCTGCATCTCTTGCATTCTTTCTTGCGGTGTCAAGCACACGCCTGTCAATATCATAGCCGCAAATATCAAGCATCGGTCTTATTTCGTCCGCTCTGCAGCCTGCAGCTGCTTCGTTTCTTATTTTTTCCGTTATTTCCGATGTTATTTTATCCCACTTATCGCAGACAAAACCTCTGTTGCTTCCCGGTGCGACCCTCATTTCCCTCAATGCGGACTCAATGAGTATTGTACCCGATCCGCACATGGGGTCTATCAATGGTCTGTCCGGTCGCCAGAATGACAATGCTGCCATTGCATTTGCAAGCGTTTCCTTAAGCGGAGCATCACCCGCATGGCTTCTCCAGCCACGCTTATGCAAGCCGTCACCGGATGTATCTATCAAAAGCTGTGCAATATCGTTATGTATGGATACCATAACAGGGTATCTTGCACCCGTCTCCGGAAGTGTTTTTGCGGAATGCCCTATCTTAAGCCTTTCCACTATCGCTTTTTTTACAATGCGTTGACAGTCAGACAGGCTGAACAGCGCCGAATTAACAGACTTTGCATCAACCGGGATCATGCCGTCCCTCGGAATATAATATTCCCATGGCAGGCTCTTTGTATTATCAAAAAGCTCATCAAATGATGTTGCCTTGAACTCACCGACACGTATCAGCACGCGCTCACCTGCCGAGATATTCATGTTAAGTCTGTAAATATCCTCATATCCACCGTCAAGAACGATCCTTCCGTTTTCCGCAACTGAATTTTCGTAGCCGATTTTTTTCAGCTCATGCGATACAACGGATTCAAGGCCGAAGGCGGTCGTTATATATAATTTCATAGTAATTCCTTCCAATATGCTTAACGCATTATCCCAAAATGCTCCGCAAGTATTTCGTTCAGCTGAGCTCTGTCGCATATGAGCTGAGCTTTTATGCTGTCACCTTCGAAAATACGAAATTCATTATCGGATATTGTTTTTCTGCCGTTTGACGTCTTTATGGAGAGCATGTTACCCTTATTAAAGGGTGAATCCAGGTGCTTTTCGCAATAAAATGACGTTGTAACGTAGTCGTCCTCTACCTGAGCATCCTCCGTAAATGACATAAACCTGTTCCATTCGCCTTTATAGCGATCCCACAGTACCCAGCCGAGCATCTCATCTTTTTCAAATCTGTACACCTCGCCGTACTGCTCCTGCTCAACACCCTCCAATAGCTTAAGCGGTGATCTCGGTGCTCTTTCGCCTATACCTGCATCAACAAAATATCTGCATTCAAGCTCATCGGAGTCAGCTATTATGACTCTGTGGCGGCGCATGGGGATCTTGTCCTCCCCTCTCAAATACCTTGCAAAGCAGTTTGTGGTCTTGTAGCCCAATGCCTTAAGCAAATGCTCCAAAAGTGCATTTACCTCAAAGCAATATCCGCCCCTGTGATCCTCAACTATCTTTTTGTAAAGGGATGCCTCATCAAGTTTTAACGGAATATTGTCCAGAATATCCAAATTTTCGTACGGGACCTTGGTTACATGTGCATATTGCAGAGCATCAAGCAGATCCTTATCCGGCTTGTGTTCAAAATATGAATTGTTGAGTTCCAATCTTTTTATATAGGCTTGTACCTGATATCTATCCATAATTCTTCCTTATACACGCTCCGGTGCATCAAGACCTATGAGCCACAGACCCCTGCAGAGGACCTTCTTCACAGCCAAAGTAATTGCAAGCCTTGTCTGCTTTACCGACTCATCGGATGTATTTATCTGACAGTCGTGATAGAACCTGTTAAAGTCCTGTGACAGATCGATAATGTATCTTGTGATCACCGACGGCTCGTTGTTTTCCATTGCAAGCATTATCTTTGCAGGGAAATCGTACAATGTCCTTACCACTCTGTACTCTGCGTCCTGTGCTATGCTTGTTATCTCACCAGATACATTTTCTGCCTTTCTGAGCACACTGCAAGCACGTGCGTGAGTATACTGAACGTACGGACCTGTTTCGCCGTCAAAATTAAGTGCATCTTCCCATGAGAATGTGACATCCTTTATTCTGCCTGTGCTCAACGAGCTGAATATCACCGCACCGACGCCCATTTGCCTTGCGATCTCCTCTTTGTTCTCCATATCGGGATTTTTTTCTTTTATTATCTCAAGCGTTTTTGCAGTTGCCTGAGAGAGTACATCCTCAAGCCATATCGTAACGCCCTTACGTGTGGACATGGATTCACCCGATGCCAGGCTTATCATTCCGAACGGAGCATGGATAAGATCCTTAGCCCAATCGTATCCCATAAGCTCAACCACCTTGAACCACTGCTTGAAATGGAGATTCTGCTGTGTAGCCGTAAGGTATATACACTTATCAAAATCAAATGTATTCTTTCTGTAAAATGCTGCAGCAAGATCACGTGTTGCATATATGGTACTGCCGTCAGATTTCAAAATAATGCACGGGGGCATATTGTATGCGGACAGGTCAACGACCATTGCACCCTCGCTCTCAACAAGCAAGCCCTTATCCTTAAGCTCATTTACAACGGTATCCATTTTGTCATTATAAAAGCTCTCACCTGTATAGTAATCAAATTCAACTCCCAGAATATCGTATACACGCTTACATTCATTGAGAGATACATCCTTGAACCAGCTCCAGAGTGCATATGCCTCCTCGTTGCCGTTTTCAAGTGCGGCAAACCATGCACGTGCTTCGTCTCTTAGTGAGGGATCGTTTTCTTCCTCCTGATGGAATTTTACGTACAAGCGAACAAGCTCCTTAACGCCGCCCTTTTCAACGTCTTCCTTGTTACCCCACTTTTTGTAAGCAACTATCATCGTGCCAAACTGCGTGCCCCAATCGCCGAGATGATTTACGCCGACAGCCTTGTATCCGAGGTAGGAATAGATCCTGTAAAGTGAATTGCCAAGCACGGTCGACGGCAAATGACCTATGTGGAACGGCTTTGCAATATTCGGTGAAGAATAATCCAAAACGACCGTTTTTCCGTTGCCGACAGCGGAACTTCCGTAATTATCGTCACTTATAACGTCACTAACAACGCTCTTTGCAAATGCATCATGTGAAATAAAGAAATTAAGATAACCGCCAACCACCTCTGCTCTGTCAAACACAGTGCCGTCCACATTTATTGCTGCGGCAATTTCGTTTGCTATCATAGGCGGTGCTTTTCTCATTATTTTACTGAGCTTGAAGCACGGTAAGGAAACATCACCGAGCTTCTCATCCGGCGGAAATTCAAGTAATTCATAAACTGTCGAATTTTCAATATTCTCAACGGACGAGCTTATCATGTCCGCAACTTCTTTTTTAAGATCTATCATACATACTCCTTTTACAACTGATATTCTATATAAACAGCAGATCGCTTATTATCCGCCGTATTCCGATCCATTTTCATTGAGCAAAGCCCTTTCGACCTCGCTCCTCGTTGGCATTCCTGCCTGTGCGCCGAGCTTTTCGACGGAGAGCCCTGCTGCCGCATTTGCAAATTGCAATGCTTCCTCCGGTGTTGCATTTTCAGCCAGCATAAAGCAAAAGGCACCATTGAGTGTATCGCCTGCTCCCGTTGTGTCAACGACCTTCGATCTTCTTGCAGGTATCGTCACGATACTGCCGTCATTTTTTGACATTGCTACACCCTTTTCGCCCAATGTTACGACCATTTTGCCGGGGCATTGCCTCAATGCATCCTCCGTAGACACATTCTCACCGAATATGGTCCTTGCCTCATGTACATTTGGCGTTATCCATGTTGCTTTTTGCCACACAGCCTCGCTCAGCTTTCTTGCAGGTGCGGGGTTAAGCACCGTTTTTATTCCGTTTTTATGGCAAATATCCAGTACATATCCAACTGTCTCAGTGGGTATCTCATGCTGAAGCACAACATAATCCGACTTCAATAGCTCGTCCCTTATGCTGTCTATATAAACGCAGTCAACACAGTTATTTGCTCCACCGACGACAACTATCGTATTGTCATTATCACCGACTGTTATTATTGCAAGCCCAGTCGGTACTCCGACGATCCTCTTTACATTATCAGCCTTTACACCGTTTTTCTCAAGGTTTTCGATCAGCCTTGCGCCATTGTCATCATTGCCTACACAGCCGAACATTTCCACATCGGCGCCAAGCCTTGCCATTGCCACCGCTTGATTTGCACCCTTTCCTCCGGGAATAAAGCTGAGCGTCAAGCCCTGCACCGTTTCTCCCCTTTGAGGAATCTTTGATGCAACCACTGTTTGGTCCATGTTGATGCTGCCTACAACTGAGATCTTCATTTTTTCTCCTTTATCATGAATGCTGTTCATTCCTGCATTTGCTCCGTAAAGCCCTGTATTGCGGATTCAAAATTGACTCCGTAACATTTTTCACCCTTACGCAATGCGGTCGCCCTTATCGACTCCACAACAAATGTCTCCGCTATTTGAGCCGCTCTTTGCAATGTTTTGCCGTGCATTACCGCCGCCACAAATGAGCTTGCGAAAATATCGCCCGTACCGTCATAAAATCCGGGTAATTTTTGTGACATCTCATATTCCGTAATGCCATTTTCGGAATCATATATCGCTACACCGAGCCTTTCATCATCAAAATAAACGCCCGTCAAAACTATCTTTTTTATTCCGTTCTGTGCCAGATTCTTCAGCAGGTGCTCAATGTATTCCTCTGTATACGGACCGCTGATGTATTCCTCATTCAGCATGAGTGCGGCTTCCGTGATATTGGGGGTTATTATGTCCGCATTCTTGCAAAGGCTCAGCATTTTTTGCGGATAATCAGCACTAAAATTTGCATACAACCTTCCGTGATCGCCCATTACGGGATCAATGAATATCAATGCTTCTTTTTTATGTTGCTCCGCAATTATATGCTCAATTATATCGATCTGCCTTTTTGAGCCGAGGTATCCGACATACACGGCGTCAAAATTGAGCCCCTCTCTTTGCCAATGCTCAAATATCGGCAAAAGATCCTCCGTCAGATCCCTGTATGTAAAGCCCTTAAATCTGCTCCCAGTATGAGTGGACAACACTGCGGTCGGCAATATTGCTGTTTCGATGCCTACCGACGATATTACGGGCAATGCCACCGTAAGTGAGCATTTGCCAATGCATGATATGTCGTGAACCGCAAGGACCCTCAGCTGTTCACCTCTATCATTTACCGCCTGCATCAGAATGCACCGCCCTTATCGCTTATCCTGTAATTCTCCCAGAATTTTGCTCTGTATTCGGAAAAGGTGCCGTTATTTATCGATTCACGTATTTCTTCCATCATTTTGGTCAAAAAACGCAGATTGTGTATTGAAAGCAATGTTCCGCCGAGGGATTCATTCGTCTTAATAAGATGACGAAGATATGCCCTTGAGAAATTCCTGCATGTGTAGCAGTCGCACTCATCATCAATAGGCGATGGATCCTCTGCAAAGCATTGATTTCTCAATATCATTCTTCCGGATCGTGTAAATACCGTGCCGTTACGACCTATTCTTGTCGCAAGAACACAGTCAAACATATCAACACCCCTTGCAACACCCTCAACAAGGCAATCCGGTGAGCCTACACCCATGAGGTAACGCGGCGACGTCTTGGGAATGTGCGGCTCTATCGTTTCCAGCATATCGTACATTATCGGCTTGGGCTCACCAACGCTCAGCCCGCCTATCGCATATCCCTCAAATCCTAGATCCACCGTACGCTTTGCACTTTCGATACGAAGATCCTTGTACATGTTTCCCTGTATTATACCAAAGAGTGTCTGGTCCTCCCTTGTATGTATCTCCTTACAGCGTTTTGCCCATTTTGTTGTACGCTCAAGTGCCTTTTTTGCCGTCTCGTAATCGGAATCTGCCGCTGTGCATTCGTCAAATACCATTGCTATGTCACTGCCCAAGCTCTGCTGCACAGCCATTGACTCATCAGGACCCAAGAAATGCAATGAGCCGTCAAGATGAGAGCGGAATGTTACACCCTCGTCCGTTATTTTTCTCAATTTAGAGAGTGAGAACACCTGAAAGCCGCCGCTGTCAGTCAATATAGGTCTGTCCCAGCTCATAAACTTATGCAATCCACCCATTCTTTCTATGAGCTTATGACCCGGACGAAGATACAAATGATATGTATTACCGAGAATTATTTGTGCCTTTACCTCTGTTTTAAGCTGCTCCTGAGTGACGGTCTTTACCGTTGCCTGAGTTCCGACCGGCATGAATATCGGCGTCTGTATCTCACCGTGTGTAACCTTCAATATGCCCGTTCTTGCTTTTGTTTTTGTATCGTTATTAAGTATTTTAAACTCCATTTTTGTCCTTTCAATAATACATCACAGTATCAAGCTCGTATCTCCAAATGAGAAAAACCTATACCTTTGCTCTATTGCCTCACTGTAAAAGCGCATAACATTCTCTTTGCCGGCAAATGCACTCACCAGCATGAGCAATGTGGACTTCGGCAAATGAAAATTCGTTATGAGTGCATCAACTGCCTTGAATTTGTATCCGGGATATATAAATATACTCGTGTTGCCCTCTCCTGCATGAACTATACCGTCGGGCGTTGTTACCGTTTCAAGCACTCTGCATGACGTCGTTCCAACGGAAATGATCCTTCCTCCGTTTGCACGTCTTTCATTTATGTAATTTGCGGTTTCCTCATCCATGTGATAGAATTCACTGTGCATCTCGTGGTCTTCCAATTTATCCACCTTTACGGGTCTGAACGTACCCAAGCCTATGTGCAATGTTGTATATGCGATCCCTACACCCTTTGCCTTCAGCCTGTCCAAAAGCTCGACCGTAAAATTAAGTCCGGCTGTCGGTGCGGCTGCAGAGCCCTCTATTTTTGAATATACGGTCTGATAACGTTCCTTATCCTCAAGCGTGCTGTGTATGTATGGAGGCAAAGGCATTGTGCCCACCTTATCAAGCACCTCCTGCCATATACCGTCGTAAAAGAATTTAACTATGCGGTTTCCGCCCGGACAATGTTCAATGACCTGTGCAGTGAGCATACCGTCACCGAATTCTATTATGTGGCCAGGCTGTATCCTCTTGCCCGGATTTACAAGCACTTCCCATTTGTCATCACCCATGTTTTTGAGCAGAACAAATTCCACCTTACCACCACTACCCTTCTTATTACCCAAAAGACGTGCAGGCAATACTCTTGTATTGTTCAATACAAGACAGTCCTTTTCATCTATATAATCTATAACATGCTTAAAATGAGTATGCTCTATCTTATCCGTTGCTCTGTTGTAGACAAGCAAACGTGACTCATCCCGCTTTTCTATCGGAGTCTGAGCTATCAGCTCCTCAGGCAAATTATAATCAAAATCACTTACAAGCATAAATTAACCCTTTCTCACTCGCAAACATCATCCTGTTTAACGTACACATTCCTTATAAACTCGCACAATGCACCTCCGCGGCACATATCGATTACATCGTTTTCGATCGTATTCCAATCCAGCGATGTTGTTACAAGCATTTCAACGCCGTTACCGAATTTTTTATTATCTATTTTTACATTTCTGCTCAGCAGATAACGTTCAACTATCGCAAGATCGTCATAATCGACCTCAATACTACCCTGTGAGCCCTTGACATATATGCTCTTACCAGCCTTTGTTAAGACTTGTGCTGCAGCTGAGGAATAAGCCCTTACGAGACCGCCTGCACCAAGCTTTATGCCTCCGAAATAGCGTGTGACCACCACCAGAGTATTTGACAACGACAGCCGTTCTATAACATTGAGTATCGGCATGCCGGCAGTACCCGACGGCTCACCATCATCATTAAAGCGCCTGTATGCACCCGTCCTCAATGCATATGCATAACAGTGATGCGTTGCATCAGGATACTGCGTTTTGACACTTGCCACTGCATCCTCTGCATCCTGGACGGTCTGCACCACAAAAGCCGATGCAATAAACACCGATCTTTTCTCTTCAAATTTACAGGTACACTCATCGCCTATCGTAATAAAAGCATCGCTGTCCACATTTTCCTCCACAGTCAATCATCACTATATTATACCAAAGAAACCGTTTTTTTGCAATAGATTTTATTTGTAAATATTGGTGGAATGCCATAAAAAACGATTGACAAAACATCAAATGTATTGTATAATTGATTAAATTAGTCATCTAACAAAAAGGAGGAGCTAAGCATGGGTAAGTATAATCATGACGGGCCAAAGGACAATCTGCCGGAAAACAGACCTACGATGATGCTTGTAAACGAGGTTTCCAAATTATTTCGCGATAAGCTGAGAAATTTCAGTGACCAGATAGGTATTCCGGACGGGTACAGGCACATTTTGCTTTACCTCAAGTTCGGTGACAGTAAAACACAGTGCGAAATATCACAGGTGACCCACCTTAAGGCTCCGACAGTAAGCGTTGCATTGCAAAAAATGGAAGCGGACGGGCTTGTGAGACGTGTATCCGATGAAGAGGATCTGAGGCAAAGCCGCATCTTTATTACGGATAAGGGGCGTGAGGTGACAGAAAAGTTTGGTGATAACTTAAAAAAGACAGAAAATATCGCTCTTTGCGGGCTGACTGAGGAGGAAGAAGTAATACTTCGCAGAATAATGCTCAAAATGAGAAAGAATATGATAGAGTCCGAATAATAAATTCAAAAATAATCCCCACGAACGGTATTGCACCGAACGTGGGGATCTCTTTTACTTCATATTATGTCAAAATGTTCAGCAGACCTCATCTCTGCGTATTATCTCATTCTGTGCGCTTGTACACATATCTACAAACACAGAACTGTAACCAGTGATCCTTACCATGAGGTCCTTGTAGTTTTCGGGGTTTTTCTGTGCATCACGAAGCTCTGCAGTATCTGCAACGCTCAGCTGTACCTGCATACCACCGTTTTCAAAATATGTTGCAAGCAATATCTTTACACGTTGAAGTCCATCATCTCCAGTAACAAGATTCTTGGGCATTCTTACATTCAATGCACCTGAGCAAATTCTATCCATGGGCAGCTTAGTTACTGAATTGAGCAATGCGGTTACAGACTCACTGCTGCCGCATGTTGGTGACAGGTTTTCGGAAAGAGGCTCACCCTTATGTCTGCCGTCAGGTGAAGCACCGAGCCTTTCGCCCTCACCTCTGTACCACATATCCGTTATGGTAACATTTGTTGAGAAAACATCCTGCTTGCCTGTTTCTTTATTGAACGATTCCTCATAATTGATGTCCGTGAGCAATGTCATTATTCTGTTTGCATGACCGTCTGCAATGTCATTATCCTCGCCGTATTTCGGAGAATTCTTGCAGAGCTTATATATATCCTCATATCCGACAAAATCAGCCTTAAGTATCTTGCCCAGCTCAACAAACGAAACAGCCTTTTTCTTGAATACAACGTTTTCAAGTCCCGACATTATGTCCGCTGCCGTGCCTATGTTTCTCACCTGAAGATATACTGACGGATATTCCGCTATATTTGTCATATTGTTCATATTGTCTATCGTGCCGTCCATGAAGCAGTCCCAAACGAACAATCCACCCGGAAGCGGTGCCGGATTGCGTACAAAGCGGTTTCTGTAATTTTCATACACGCCTTTAATATCCGCTCTCCATGCGTCACCAAGCGCATCATACACCTCATCAATGGAGCTGTAATCATTTATGGGATCACCGTTGTCATCCCAAAGCACATTCATCAGGTACCGCGGGATTATACCGTCATTTGACATTTCACCCTTGCCCTTGCCCTGGAAATCTATCCAGTTACAGCCGTGCAGCGTGTAATTAATTGCATCCTCATGCTTCATTCCCGCTCTTTCAAGTGCAGGGATAACTGTCTCGTCATTATATACAAGCAATGTGGAATTAGTTCTCAGCTTATCACATGCTATTTCCCATACATCATCGGGTATATTGTTTGTACGTCTGAGCACGTATACCGGATTTTCAAATCTCGGCTGTATTCTTTCAAGAAACAGCTTTGTAAGGTCGTTGCCGTCACCCGGTCTGTGGTTTGACAATCCGCCGATTATTGCGTATGTCGGTGAGTCGTACATAGGATTACGGAACCAGCCCGTGTCATGCTCCGTGCCGCCGCTCATCTGATGCTCACCTCTGCCCAATATCATTGCGCATTTTGAGTTGAAATCATCTATGACATAGCCTGCCTCCTCACGTGTTATGGCACCGCTTGCAATGTCCCTTTCATAGAACGGATACAAATAATCATCGATCCTTCCCATAGAAAGAGTTGCATTTCCGCTTGCTGAGTAAACAGAGTAAATATGTGTTACAAAAAGCACGAATTGTATCGCTTCAACAAATGTTTCAGGCGGATTATCTGCTATCTTCAAGCATATCTTGGCAGCCTCCGTAAGACCCTTCTTATTTGCAGCCTCCGCATACCTCAATATGTAACGTCTGTACGCCTTGTACACAAGTATCATTCCCTGCAGGAAATTCAGTGATGCGGCATCGGCACCCTCTGCAATGGCTCTCTCAAGTCTTTCCTGTGCCTTTTTTATATAACCTGAAATACCGATCTTGACTATGTTTTCCCAATCAAAGGTCATATGACCCCAATCCCACATAAAGCCTGCCTTTTCGTTATAGCCGTTTTCGCTGATCTGCTTAAGCTTTTCTTCTTCCTCGTCCGTCAGCTTTCTGTCAACAACACGTCCGAGCAATATATCATATTCCTCAACGGGGCACGAAACATTTTCAAGTATGTAGGTTGAATAATAGCCCTGTCTCAACGCATGTGGCATGTCCTTATACCTGTTATTCAATTTGTCTATAAGCCATATTCTCTCGTACTGCGTGCTTTTTACATCCTTATTACGCAACACGTCAATGGTCTCTTCAATAAGCAATTTACTTTTTTCTTTATTTATATACATAATATCCTCACTAAAAATACTAAGGTCTTGTAATTATTTCGTCTATTGTTTTATAGAAATACTCTATATCCTCATCCGTCGTTTCCGGTACATCGGGGTATGTCTCATCTATCCCGAGAGCTTTATACTTGTGCTGTGCAAGGTGATGCAACTTAAGCAATTCAATGTCATTAAGTCCGCATTCCGCCATAAAGCTTGCAGTTTCACGTATATTTTGATCCGTCCCGTTCAGTGTCATCGCAACGGGAATCCTTATCAGGATATTCTTTGTAAGCGTTGACAGCAATCTAATATTCTCCAATATTCTGCCGTTTTGCACTCCCGTAAGCTTTTTATGCAGTACAGGATCCATTGCTTTTATATCGCACATGAAATAATCAAGCTTTTCAGCCGCTTTTTGCATAATCTCGGGTGAAACATTGCTTGCAGTCTCCACCGCACAATGTATTCCGTATGCTTTTAATATATCAACACATTCAAAAACAAATTCATGCTGCAAAAGTGCCTCTCCGCCAGAAAACGTCACACCGCCGCCCGATTTTTGATAATACTTTATATCCTTTACA
This sequence comes from uncultured Lachnospiraceae bacterium, assembly GCA_964403405.1. Taxonomy (GTDB): domain Bacteria; phylum Bacillota; class Clostridia; order HGM11327; family HGM11327; genus SIG351. The sequence goes on from CAYOGO010000004.1 coordinate 12,758, forward strand.
AGAATATCGCACAGCTCAGCAGGGGTGTACCGCTTACCGCATACCACCGTTGCACCGTTCACACATTTGTCCTCGCATGCAAAGCAAGAAACACATCTTACTCTGTCCCTTACAATGCTTCCGCCCTCAATACCGATTGCACCCTCGCCGCACGCATCAATACAGCGTCCGCACAGCGTGCATTTGTTTGCAAAATACTCAATTTCAGGCTTTGTACCGAAAGTTTCGGGATTATGGCACCATATGCACCTGAGGTTACAGCCCTTCATGAAGACCGTAGTACGTATGCCCGGGCCGTCATGTACCGAAAAACGCTGTACCTGCGTTACAATACCGTCCATGCTCAGCAATACTTAAGATCGATCGAAATGCTGTTGTTTTCAAACGAATCTATGATTTTTACACCGGAGCTCGTTCCGATCCTTTCGGCACCTGCTTCTATCATTGCAATGAATGCTTCCTTTGTTCTGACACCGCCTGCAGCCTTTACCTTTACCTCGCTGCCGACCGTCTTTTTCATCAATGCAACATCCTCAACCGTTGCACCGCCCGTACCGAAGCCCGTTGAAGTCTTAATAAAATCAGGATGAACATCCTTTGCTATTTTTGCGGCAAGCTCTATCTGATCCTTTGTAAGGTAGCAATTTTCAAAAATTACCTTTGAAATAACATTTGCATCTCTGCAAAGTCCGACAATCCCTTCCATCTCCGTCCTGATATAATCAACATCGCCTGCAATGAGCTTAGGTATGTTAAGAACGTAATCTATCTCGTCTGCACCGTTTTTTATTGCATCCTCTGTTTCAAACATCTTGCTCTTTATCGTGCACTGTCCCAGAGGAAATGCTATTGCAGCACCTACATGTACATCCGTGCCCTTAAGTATATTTTTGCAAAACTCAACCTGAACTGAGTTTATGGCAACCATCCTGAAGCCGTAATCGACTGCCTCCTTGCAAAGTTTTTCAAAAAGCTCCGGACCTGCATATGCTGCAAGCTGTGTGTGATCGACCATAAATGCAAGGTCATTTGTTGTAAATTCCTTTATCATAATATTTTTCCTTTCAAATTTAATTCAATGTGAGCTGTGACATCGTTGCAGGAAGCTCGTGTGCAGTATTTACCTTTGTTTCGTCCGTTACGAGATCAAAGCAAGAAAGTATCAATTTTCCGTTCCATATTATCGGCTCTCCCGGTTGATCCAATCCGCCGTCAAAACCATCACAATCGGGACTTTGCGCGATTCTCTCCACCTTGGCATCGGGTGTTATCCTTACTACTGCATTTGCGTTAAAATCAGCAATGTATAGGTTGCCGTCATCATCCATTATCATGCCGTCCGTGCTCTTGAGCTCATCGTAGTTCTGTGCCCAGACCTTATTTTCTTTTACAGACATATCCTCGTTGAACTTTATCCTGTGCACCGCACCGTCACCAAAATTGCCTACAAGCAGATCGCCGTTCTTGTCAAATTCAATGCCGTCAACGCCGTATTGACAGTTGGGATTCTGTGTGATGAATGTTGTGAGTATGTTCTTATCCTCAAGAGTGTTTGTTATCTCTATATTTTCATCGTCAAGTGCAAAGCGATAAACGCATGAAACAAGCTTTCCGCTCTCATGCTTAACATTTGACAGACAGCTCTGTGTTACATAAACATAATCGTCCCTTATTCTCATTCCGTTGGGATGCTCCATGCCGTAAGCAACAGTCGTTGTTTTTTCTATTTTATCACCGTTCATGCGTACACGCAGTATTCTGCCCTTAAACATGAGCTCCTCTTTACCGCTCCAGCCCTGATTATCACATATGAAAAGATCGCCGTCGGGTCCAAATGCTATGCCCATGGGAGCTGCAATTCCCGTTTCAGCAAGCACGGGAACATCAAACCACTTTCTTATATTTTTTTCCTTGTCAAATTTAACAACACAGCCCGGTGCGCCTCCCGCATAATTTGGGCATGCAAGCACAAGATTGCCATCTGAGTCTATTGCCATACCGTCCGGAGTGGTTATATAATCGGGCAATAACGCAAACAATTCGGGTTTAATCATAATTTATTCCTCTCTCACTTATTGAATTTTGTAAACAGCGGCTTTGTCAGCTCATAGCATTCTTCAAATGATTCCGCTATTTTGTTGTATTTTTTATTATTTTCCATATTTGGGATCCTTGTATCCTCTATTTTGAAAAATTTATCTGCCACATCAAATGATTTATAAAGACCTACACCTACACCTCCCGTTATTGCGGCACCCATGGATGTTGCCTCATCGGTATTATCGGGTTTTTCTATCTTTACGCCGTATACATCCGCAAAAATACTTCTCCAAAGATCATTTTTTGCGCCTCCGCCCACTGTAACTATACTGTCCACGGGGCAACCGCATGACCTTATTGTCGACAAAATAACGCCAAGGTTCAGTGCCACACCCTCCATAACGGCGCGCATCATATCGCCCCTGTTATGCTCAAGAGTAAGACCTGCAAAAACACCCTTTGCATCCGGATTCCACCTCGGGCTGCGCTCGCCTATCAAGTACGGCAGAAACAAAAGCCCCTTTGCTCCGATTGGTGATCCACCCGCTTCATTTGCAGACGTCACAAACCTATTTTCATCATCCTTGTAAAGCTCCTTTACAGCCCAATTATATGCACCTCCGCCGCACTGCATGGTGCCGAACGGCAAATAGTGGCCCGGAATAATATGCGGCCACGTGTTTATTTTCATCTCGGGATCCTCAACGGGCTCATCACCGGTAACCGCTATCCAGCTTGAAGTACCCATGCAGCTGTGTGCCTGACCCGTTTTTGTGCAGGCAGTGCCTATTGCCGAACAAACACCGTCACCGCCTCCGCATACGACCGGTGTGCCCTCAAGCAAACCCGTGAGATGTGCCGCATCAGCTGTTACCTTTCCTGCTATTGCTGTTGACGGCAATGCAGTAGGCAGCTTTTTAGCATCGATTCCCGCTATTTTAACGATATCATCCGACCAACGGTTATTCTTTATATCCCATATCGTGGTGCTTGAAGCATCAGTATACTCCGTAACAAAATTACCCGTGAGCTTTAATATTATATAATCCTTTGCATTCAGAAATTTATATGTTTTGGAATAGATCTCGGGCTCATTGTTCTTTACCCACATCATTTTTGCTCCGCCGTATGACGACGATATTCTATGACCCGTTATTTTGTAAAAATCCCACATCGATATTTGAGATCTTATATATTCTTCTTCCTTGGTAGCCCTCATATCAGCCCATATGAGCGAATTTCTGAGTGGTATGCCCTTATCATCAACACAAAGGCATCCCATCATCTGACCGCTGAATGACACTGCGGCAATATCCTTCGGATTAAACTTGTCGCAAACGTCCCTTGTAACTTCAACAACGGCATTCCACCAATCATCGGCATTTTGCTCGCACCAATTGGCATTTTCGACCTTCATTCCGTAATTTTTAGTACAGCTGTACACAAGCCTTCCGTCCTCGGAATAAAGCACTGCTTTATTGCCGGACGTTCCCAGATCATGAGCAAGAATATAATTCATTAAAATACTACCACCATTTTTAACATTTTTTCTTTGTTTTCTATCATATCGAACGCCTTATCCATTTCCTCAAACTTTATTCTGTGAGAAATGAAAAATGCAGGATCAAGCTGTCCGTTTTCCATCCATTCTATTATCTGATCATGAGCCTGTCCCTCAAGCCTTTTGGACGGGAATTGATTGAACTGCAATGTCCAATTATACGGATTTTTTGACCAATCGACCTCAGCATTCATTTTTACCGATATACCGTAAACGCAAACCTTTGCATTGGGCTTTATTATCGCCATGCCGTCGTTTATGAAGCTTGTGACGCCAACTGCATCAAGGGCAAAATCAACGCCCTCAGAAACTAAATTACGCACCTCATCGGGAATGCTCTTTCCTCTCGTGTTTATTACATAGTCTGCACCCAATTCTTTTGCAAGCTCAAGCTTTTCATTATCTATATCCATCGCAATTATGGGTGACATTCCAATAAGCTTTGCAAATCTTACAAAGCTGAGTCCCACGGGACCCAGACCGAGCAGAGCAAGGCTCTTGCCCTTTTCAAATCCGAATATGCCCATCGTGCTGTACACCTCTCTGAAGGTCACTATCATTGCGGCGTCAACCGGATCTATGCTGTTCGGTATAACATTTTGCGCAAATGCGGAATCATCGGGCTGAAGACCATCGTCAAGCATAGCCCTTGCATCCGTAACAACATTGTACTCCGCATATGTGCCCCAGGCGGAATAATAGCCCTCAGGCAGCTTGCCTATAAACGGCAACAGCACTCTGTCGCCTATCTTCAAGTTACGTACCCTTGCACCGACCTTAACTACCTCACCGACACCCTCATGTCCGAGCACTACGGGGTAATCATCCACACCTTTAAAGCTTTTGTGGATGATTTTCATATCCGTGCCGTTGCAAACACCGCACGCTATCATCTTTACAAGTGCCTCATACTCGCCATACTCATCAAGCGATACGGGTATATCCTCTATTCCTCTTTTACCGTTTTCGTGAACAACATATGCTTTCATAACATATTCTCCAATTCATTAAACTTCTTCTTTTATTTCTATTATATAAAGTTGATCTCCGTCAACATTAAACCGAACATTATATCCGCCAAAGCACATACCATACACCTTTTCTGGATCATTATTGTATGCAGGTCGCGGATCCTGCTCCAGAATTGCTGAAATAGTGTTCCGTTTTTCCGCACTTATCCGATCAAGGGCACCATTGGTATCATTCACATGCAGCTTATGCTCAAGAGCCGCTTCCGCAAAGCCGTCCCGTGCATCGGGATGAGAATCCGTATACGACAAATACGGCTTTATGTCATATATGGGTGTGCCGTTCATCATGTCAGCACCTCTTACAACAAGAATACTACCGTTTTTTTGAGTTTTTTCAATCCCTTCAAGCTTAACAGATGAGAGTCCTATAGGATTCGGACGCATAGGCGAGCGTGTAGCAAACACACCGACGGTCTTTCTGCCTCCGAGGCGCGGAGGGCGCACCGTCGCCTGCCAATTTTCAAGTATGCTTTCGGAAAATTGCCATATGAGCCATAAATGCGAAAATTCCTCAATGCCTTTCAACGCATCGGGGTTTCTGTATTCCGGTTCAAAAACGATTCTTCCGACCACATCATCAACGAGCCCGCTTTGACGCGGTATTCCGAATTTTTCGTTAAAATCGGTATATATATGTGCTATTATCTTCATTTTACGGTCATCCGCCAATAGTATTCTCAGCCACTCTGTAACTGCCGTCCATTGCGGAAGCCCCTTTTTGCAGTTATTATATCACAAAACGCTGTCAATATCAATACTTTTTATTTCAAAATAATATGATTCAGAGGCTGTATTTTTGATTGACGAATCTATGTTTTTATAGTATAATAAGCGTACTCGGAAAGTTTTTCCGATCGTGTCATTGTAATTTATAATCAATGAAAATTTATATTTATTCAACAAAGGACTTTTGTCATATGTCATACAAATATACCGTGGATGTTTGCGCAACATCCGCAAATCTCGGTACATGCTTTGATTTTGCGGGTATTCCCATAAAGGGCTTTTACAACTCCGTGTATGCTGATCCATCAAATAATAATGCATACTCCGTATCGATAGATGGATATGGTCGGGATGTACTGCCGACCGATGAAAAAAACCTCATAATACGTGCGTACAAGCGCGTTTTTGAGGTCCTCGGCAAGCAATGCTGTCCACTCGATATACACTGCATAAATAGGATCCCTCCCAACAGCGGTATGGGAAGCAGCGCGGCAGCTGCACTCGGCGGTATTTTTTTGGCTGATGAAGTTCTCGGTAACACATTGTCAAAGGAATTCATGCTGGATATTGCCTGTGAATTTGAGGGACATCCTGACAATGCCGCGCCCGTTATATATGACGGTGCAGTTATCACGACTGTGCTTGGCGGCAAAAGAATTGTCAAGCAGATAAAGCTCGTAAAGGATCTTCATCTTGCCATTGCTGTTCCGGAAATAAAAATGCCGACAGCATTGTCACGCTCGGTGTTGCCAGACAGATATTCAAGAAGCGATCTTGTCACAGCCATTTCAAACTCAGCATTCATTATAGATGCCATGCGTGACGGTAACTACAATCTCATGGGACAGCTCATGATGCAGGATGTTGTTCATATACCTTACAGAAAAGAGCTCATAAAGGGATATGACGACGTAGTTGACTCTGCAATGAAGAATGGTGCTTGCGGATGCATGATAAGCGGTGCAGGCTCCACAATGATCTCATTTTGCGAGGATGGTGTTACTGCCGAAAAAGTAATGCTCGCTATGGGTAAAGCATTTTTGAATAATGGTATAAGCTCCATACAGATACAAAGTGTACTGTGTGTAAATACCAGTAAATAAAGGGAGATGGTTTTATGTGGTTTGTATTTGCTATCCTCTCCGCCGTATTTGCCTCTTTAACATCAATATTGGCTAAGGTGGGAATTGACGGAGTAAATTCAAATCTTGCAACCGCAATAAGAACAGTTGTTGTTGTTGTAATGTCGTGGGTAATGGTATTTATCACTAATACACAAAACGGAATTACATCTATAAACACAAAAAGCTGGGTGTTTTTAATACTTTCCGGTTTAGCAACAGGTGCGTCGTGGTTATGCTATTACAAGGCTCTGCAGATGGGCGAGGCCTCAAAGGTAGTACCCATTGATAAGCTGAGCGTTGTTTTGACATTGATACTTGCATTTGTATTTTTGCATGAAAAATTTACACCAAAATCTATTATCGGGTGTATTTTGCTTGCGGCAGGTACATTGGTCATGGTTTTGTAACAATAAAACAGAATATTGAAGTCTTTTCATATTC
>CAYOGO010000005.1:0-19037 GCA_964403405.1 uncultured Lachnospiraceae bacterium
ATATAGTACAATATATAAAAGCAGTATGTTTTTTATTTTTTATAAAAAGATTTATGCTGAAAATTATTTTTAGTGAAAGGATTTTTATTATGTTAATAGATCTTCCACCAATGGGGTTGAGTATGGCAAGGTCATACGGCGAAAACATCTCCCAAGAATCAGTGTGTGCATTTGCCGACAAAGCGTATGAGCTCGGACTCGGTAAAGCAGGCTACGAATACATCATAATAGGCGATGCATGGTGTAACAAGACAAGAGTTGACGGTAAACTGACCGAAAATACGGAAAAATTCCCGGAGGGACTTAAATTTGTGTCTGATCACCTCCATTCAAAGGGCTTCAAGCTCGGAATTACAACAAGCGTCGGCTCATTGACTCCCAACGGTTACCCTGGCAGCTTTGAATACGAATACATCGATGCGGAAACATTTGCCGAGCTCGGTGTTGATTACATTGACCACGTTTATTGCGACATGCCGTCCCACGGCGGTTTCTTAACTCCGTTAAGACGCATGGGTATGGCACTCAGAGCAACTCAGAGAGACATTTTTTACGCTCTCAGATTTGATTACAATGACGCACAAAAGCACATCTACTACACCGGCTATGAATGGGAGGGTATGGATGCCTCCGAATACGAGGGTGGCGTTTTTGAGCTTGAAAGATGGCTGCGTGGCACAGGTGCAAACTCATTCTGCATGAAGGGCTACAACGATGATACGTTTGATGTATTGCTTGATGACAAGTTCATAGGTCTTACATGCTCACAATGCTGGCTGAGCCTCGGCGAGATCGTTATAAAGGAAAAGAATTGCGAGTGGCTCAAGCAAGCGCTTGCGGCGTGTGCGATCAAGTGCTCTCCCGTTATTGTAGATGCAAGGATAGATGCGCTCTGTGACTGTCAGATCAATGTCCTCACAAATAAGAATTGCATAAGAATATTGAAGGACGAGGAAAGCAGATCTCCCGCAATACTGCCCTGCAACAATGGTCAGGTATACAGCAAGCTTCTTTGCAACAGAGAATACGCATTGCAGTTTGTAAATACATCCGAACAGGACAACGACATAACATTCTTTACTTATGATTTCGGACTCGTAAATAATTGCGGTCTCAAATGTGACATGTACGATGCCTTCAGCGGTGAAAGGATCGCACCCTACACAGATGCAATAAAAATTCATGTTGCAGCCGGCACATCACGGCTTTTTATGATGAAACTTGTTTGAAACGGAGATTAGAACTATGATGGCAAAAACACCCCCTATGGGTTTTAATACATGGAATACATTCAGTGCAAATTTTAATGAACAGCTCCTGTGTGAGATCGCCGATGCAATGGTTGAAAGAGGCTTTAAGGATGCCGGATATGAATACCTTGTTATAGACGATCACTGGGAAATGGAAACAAGAGACCCCGAAACGGGCAAGCTCGTTCCAAGAGAGGCTAAATTCGCAAATAATGATATAAAGCCCACTATCGACTACATCCACAGCAAGGGCTTAAAGGCAGGTATTTATACATGTGCCGGCGTTAAAACATGTGGCGGCAAGGCTGCAAGCTACAATCACGAATTCTTTGATGCAAAGACATTTGCAGAATGGGGATTTGACTACGTAAAGCACGACTACTGTCAGAAGCCAGAAACACAGGACGGCTCCGTTCTTATGAGAAGAATGGGCCTTGCTCTCAGAGAGTGCGGCAGAGATATTCTATACGCTGCGTGCAGCTGGGGACAGAATGAATGCTGGAAGTGGATCCGCTCCACAGGTGCTCATATGTACCGTTCCACAGGTGATATTTACGATACTTACAGCCAGGTGGACAATATTTTCCGTTCACAGTACAACAACCTCGGATATTCCGCACCTTACTGCTATAATGACATAGACATGCTCACGGTAGGTATGAGCGGTAAAGGCGGTGCAGGCAAGGGATCAGGCTGTACGGAAGGCGAATACAGAATACAGTTCTGCATGTGGTGTATGTATAATGCTCCGCTCATTTTGGGCTGTGACGTCAGAACGGTATCCGATGAATACAGGGATCTGCTTTGCAACAAGGATCTTATTGCTATCAACCAGGATCCTGAGGCTCGTCCTCCGTTCCGTGTGGGCGTTGCGGATATTCATTGCAAGCACCTCGCCAACAATGAGTACGCTTTACTTTTTGTTAACGGTCATGATCACGATTCACACATGGGTTGCCTTGCATATGACTTCGGCTGGACAGAAAATTCCGGCTACGGCATAGAGCTCACAAATATCTTTACGGGCGAAAAAATCTTTACAAATACAGCAGGCATATCATTTGATGTTTCTTCCCACGACTGTCTCATCTTTAAGATGAAATTCGTTAAGTAAGATCTCTCCTTATAAAAAAAGACCGGCATTACCTTGATGTAATGTCGGTCTTTTTGATCCTTATTCTATTCCAAAAAGCTTTTCCGCATTCTTATGCAGAATCAATTCATTTTCCTCGTCCGTCAGACCCATTGCGTAAAACCTGTTCAATTCATCATCGGGTCTCCACATCGGGTAATCCGTTCCGAACAAAACACGGTCAGCACCGTAAAGCCTTACAAGCTCGGCTGCAATCTTAGGATCAAGTGAGTAAAGCGATGACGAGCAGTCAACCATAAAATTCTTATAGCCGTGCAGCTCCTCACTTGCACGCTCCCATATTGACCATCCTCCAAAGTGAGCCCCTATGACCTTAAGATCCGGGAACGTATCCAAAACGGTCTTTACTCTTGCAGGATTGGAAAAATCGTATCTGTAATCCCCCGTATGAAAGAGTATCGGCAGCCTGCCCTCACAAAGCTCATATATTTTCATGCATCTCGGATCGTCTATCCTTACTCCCTGTATGTCGGGATGAAGCTTTACGCCCTTAAGCCCCAACGAGATCAGCTCCTCTATATCTGCACTTTGATCTTCACTGTCCGGATGCAATGTTCCCAGACCCGTCATCAGACCCTTGTGCTCCTCAACGGTATTTGCTATAAATTTGTTTATGGAACCTACCTGATGCGGTGTTGTTGCAACGGAAAACACAACATAATGCGTTATTCCCGCATTTTCACCTGCAATTTTAAGATCATCAAGCGTGCCCTTGCTTGTCATTGGAATGTCGTAAAAGCGTCCTATGCTCTCAACTGCCTTTGAAGCTATCTTATCCGGATATATGTGGCAGTGACAGTCTATTATCTTTTTCATTATTAAAAATCACCTTTCTAATGGGCAGACTTATGCCGTTACGATCGAATCTGCCTTTTGCAGTCCGAGCTTTATTACGGCGTCCTCTCTCATCTTGTACTTGAGTATCTTTCCAGCAACATTCATCGGGAAGGAATCCACAAAATCAATGTATCTCGGAACCTTGTGCTTAGCCATGTGATCGCGAATATATGCTTTCATTTCATCCTCGGTCATATGCTCACCATCCTTAAGAATTATGCAAGCCATTATTTCCTCTCCGTATTGCTCATCGGGAACGCCTATGACCTGCACATCCTTTACCTTCGGATGCGTGTATATAAATTCTTCTATCTCCTTGGGATAAATATTCTCGCCGCCTCTGATTATCATATCCTTGAGACGTCCCGTAATTCTGTAATTACCCTCAGGTGTGCGGCAAGCAAGATCTCCCGTGTGGAGCCAGCCGTCCTTATCTATTGCAGCAGCAGTTGCGGCAGGCATTTTGTAATAGCCCTTCATTATGTTGTAGCCCCTTGCCACAAATTCACCCGTTACATTGTCGGGAAGCTCTTCTCCCGTTTCAGGATCAACGATCTTACATTCTATTTCGGGCAATGCTCTGCCGACTGTTGCAACTCTTACCTCAAGAGAGTCGTCCGTCGAGCTCATTGTGCAGCCCGGTGAAGCCTCGGTCTGACCGTAAACGATGGTTATTTCCTTCATGTTCATTTTGTCAACGACCTCCTGCATTACGGAGATGGGACAGGGTGAGCCCGCCATAATACCCGTTCTCATGTAGGAAAAATCGGTCTTTACAAAATCCGGATGCTCAAGCATCGCAATAAACATGGTAGGTACTCCGTGGAATGCCGTAATATGCTCATTATTTATGCATGCAAGAGCAGGCTTTGGTGAAAAATACGGTAACGGAAGCAATGTTGCACCGTGCGTCATGGATGCTGTCATTGCAAGCACCATACCGAAGCAATGGAACATGGGCACCTGTATCATCATTCTGTCCGCTGTGGAAAGATCCATTCTGTCACCTATGCACTTGCCGTTATTTACAACATTGTAATGCGTAAGCATAACTCCCTTGGGAAATCCCGTTGTACCCGATGTATACTGCATATTACATACATCGTGCACATCGACCGCAGCAGCCATTCTGTATACCTCTTCAACGGGCACTCTTGACGACCTTGCAACCGCATCATCCCATGTCATACATCCCTTTTGCTTATATCCTACTGTTATTACATTACGCAGGAACGGCAAGCGCTTTGCATGCAGCTGCTCGCCCGATGCAGTATTCTCAAGCTCAGGACAGAGCTCTGCTATTATCTCGTCGTAGTGTGAATCCTTGCTGCCCTTTTCCATTATGAGAGTGTGTGTATCCGACTGCTTAAACAGGTATTCCGCCTCGTGGATCTTGTACGCTGTATTTACAGTTACAAGCACGGCGCCTATTTTTGTGGCTGCCCAGAATGCAATGTACCATTGAGGAAGGTTTGATGCCCATACGGCAACATGAGTGCCCGCTTTTACGCCCATCGCTATGAGCGAACGGGCAAATGTATCAACATCATCCCTAAATTCCGAATATGTTCTCGTGTAATTGAGCGTTGTATACTTGAATGCATACTGATCCGGGAAATTCTTTACCATTGTATCAAGCACCTCACCGAATGTTTTTTCAATGAGTGCATCCTTTTTCCATACAAATTTACCCGTACCGCGTTTATTCTCATAATACACAGTCTTTGCCTTTGAGGGATCGTCATATGTTGACATGTATGCAACAAAATGCGGATATATAATATCGATATCGTTTATCTCCGTATCCCAATCCGGATCCCACTCCAACGACATAAAGCCGTCATAGTTTATTGATCGAAGCGCATTGATAACACCTCTGATCGGTAAATTGCCCTCGCCTGCAAGGCAGTAGTTCTCACCGCAATCGGAATCCTTTATATGCATATGTTTTACATATGCACCGAGATTCTTGATCGTTGTCTCAGGCTCCTCGTTGTTTACGTTATAAGGATAGTATATATCCCACAAAGCACCAAGCGCATCATCCGCAAATGTATTGAGCAGCTCCGCAAGACGTGCAGTATCTGCATAGATACCCATTGTTTCCATAAGGAGGACCTTGCCTGCCTTACGTGCCGACGGGAGAACATTTGCAATAAAGTTCTTTACATTTTCCTCGTCATTATTTGCCCTTGTTGCCTTCAACCTTATATACGGTATATTGAGCACCTCTGCAACATCGAGGCATTTATTGAATTCATTCAATGCATCGGAATGGATGTCCGCAATATTCTCCGTAACATCTATACAGGGAATGCTTATTCCGTACTCCATAAGGCGTCTGCGCATCGATTTGAGTTCTATCGCATTCGTCTCATCTACATTGTGTATCTCCACACCATTGAATCTGTATTCTTTTGCAATTTCAAAAAAAGCATTCAGATCGTAATTCTTCCAGCGGTTTGTTGAAAATGATAATTTCATGTTGGTCTCCTTACTGTTCAAAGCAAATCTTGTTCAATGCGTTGATATAAGCTCTCACGCTTGCACCTATGATGTCAGTCGAAACGCCCTTACCTGAATAAAGCTTGCCGTTTGCTCTCAGTCGTACAAGTGCCTCGCCTATTGCCTCTCTGCCCTCTGTTACGGACTGTATCTGGAAGTCATCCAGCTCATAATGGTGCCCCACTATCTGCTCTATCGCCTTAAAGGATGCATCTATCGGACCGTCCCCAACACTTATTCCACCTAATGAAGCTCCGTTCTTTTTAAGCTCTATGTTTGCAGTTGCATTGATTATGTTTCCGCTGTTGATTATATAGCTTTGCAATGTATATGTCGGTGCTACCTGCATTGCACTGCTTGCAACTATCGCATCAAGCTCTCTTGCTCCTATGGGCTTCTTTACAGCCACACGCTGAACATTTTCATACACCTTGGACACATCCTCCTCCGAAAGATCATATCCGAGAGCTCTCACGCATTCCGAAACCGTCTTTATATCATCATTACTACTTATTGATATCTCCGCAGATGCATTATCCGCTGTGGAATTATCAAATGAATGCGATCTTTTGCCGTCCGTCAAAGATGAGATATTGCTTATCGTCCTTCCTATAACAGTCTGATTGATCGACGATGTGATGCCCATTGAATCTCCTCTTATCTTGAGCATGTAAGCTACCGCCTCAAGTGACGGTGCATCACTTCTGCCGACACAAGTCTTGATACCGCACGCACCTGAATTAACGGATGCCACTGCACACGCAACACCCATGCTCATTGCGTCTGAGCATTCAACAAAAAGGCTTACATCGGACAACGAGGGAACGTTCTCATACATTTCCGCTACAAACTTGCCGAATTCATCGGGAAGCATGGTGCCTGCCGTATCACAGAGAGTCACAGTCGTTGCACCTGCCTGTATGGCAGTGTCTATTATGGAGCAAAGAAAATCACGTTCGCTTCTTGTTGCGTCGACAGCCGAAAATTCAACGTCATTACACAGTGATCTTGCTTCACCTACAAGCTGCTTTACAAGATCAAATGCCGCATTGGGCTTTTTGTGGCAAATGTACTCAAGCTGTACCGTAGATGTTGGTATCATAACGTGGATACGCGGTCTTCTTGCATTTTTAATTGCATTCCATGCCACATCAACGGACTCCCTCGTAAGGCCTGCCGGACATGATATAATGCTGTTCTTTACTATTGGGGAAATAGTGTGCAGGAACAAAACATCCGTTTTTGTGTTTGTTATTGGTGCTGTTTCTATTATATCAACACCGACATTGTCCAGCTGCTTTACTATTTCAATTTTTTCCTTAAAGCTGTAAGCGGAATCATTGTTGTTTTTCAGAGTTAAATCCGATATTATTATTGTCTGCATAAAAATAACCTTTCGTGAATAATTATATAAATCTTATTGTTTTTTTGATAAAAAAAGGACTCACAGCTTTTAAGCCGCAAGTCCACATTAACTGATCCGTCAAAGCACCGCTCGGTAAGACCAAAGCGCAAAACAAACCATGTTAAACTAATGTCAATCAAAATACATTCGCTCGGATACGACAAAAAACTGTAATTATTTATATTAAAAAATTACAGTAAATAGTAGTATAAAGGGAATGTTGATGTAATTAACTGACATTTTGCTTTAACTATTCCTTTCAATGCTCATCTTGTTGTAAATTATACTACCGTTACGCGATTTTGTCAAGAGTTTTTTTGAATTTTTATGAATTTGAAAATAAATTTTCCAAAACAAAGCTCTTATCACGGACGCATTTTCGATCGATGTCAAAAATATTGAATGATCTTCCCGATCACACTGCCCATAACACCGCTTACGAAGAGCGTCGACAGTATTCCTATTGCAATTCCCAGCCAACGCAATTTTGAAAGCCTCTCCTTGAACAGCACAGTAGCTGCAACAGTTGTAAGCACGAGCGGACAAATATTAACTATCGGAAAAAGTACCGCCGCTTCAAGCCGTCCCGAAAGATTAAGGTTTATTACATGGCACAAACCCAAGGAAACACCTGCCAAAACAGGTATGAGGATATGCGAAAGCTTAAGCTTCATGCATATTTTTGAGTTTTCGGAGTTTTTATTTCTTACTTTCGTGAGGAGCAGCGTTACAAGTGCAAACGCCGCAAGAGTGATCATTGTAACACAAAGAAAAACAGCCGATTCATTCTTGTGAGCTGATGTCTGATGCATTTTTTGCATTACACCCATAAGACCGTTTGTAACGGACGACCCCAGACAGCAAACAAGCCATCTTGCGGTTATTTTTTTACTGCCGTCATCCGCATTTCTGTCCGTTGAGAGTATTATGCATATCACCATGAGTATTATACCCGTTATCTGCATGAGATCTATTTTCTCGCCCCAGAAAAGTCCGCTCAATGTAGGTATAACCGTTGAAAGCGACACCAGGACCGACGTATACGAAAACGGGCCTATTGCAAGTGCCTTAAGATTGAGCAAAAGCTGTACCGCAACGGTAACACCGAATATCACTCCGAATACAACGGAATACATGGAGGTTCCTCCTATTCCGCCGGAGGATACAACGGCAACCACCGCACACACAGCTCCCTGTATGATCATGTATACATAGTAATCCGCATCTGTTTTTGATATTTTCTTTGCAAAAAGGCTGTTTGATATATAAAATGTCACAGCCGATGCAAGACTTATTACAAGCAGCACGGTTGCAGATAATGAAAGCATATGTTCCTCCCTATAAATATCCTTTACACTGTATCAGACATAATTCTTTATCTCGCATAAGTCCGACACAACAATATCCGCACACTCATGGGAGCGTATGTTTTCACCCGGCGAATACAGGCAGGTCTTTATTCCCACATTTTTCGCTCCGCATATATCGGCAGTCAGCGAATCACCTATCATCATCACCTCATCACTGTTTCTGCTCATAAGTTCAAGACATTTTTCAAAAAATGCCCTTTCCGGCTTTTGCACCCCAAGCTTTTGCGATGTAAACACACCCTTCATGTAGCTTATCATTTTACCCTTTGTAAGCCTGTTTACCTGCTGGCTGTCTGCTCCATTGCTTGCGGCATAAATGTCATACCGTGGATAAAGGTATTCCAACAGCTCTGTTGCTCCGTTCATTTCAAATGCACTGTCAAAAATATATGACCTGAAATATGTCTCAAATTCATGCCCGTCCGCATCCATTGCAAGACGCTCAAATATCATGCTCCAGCGAACATCAAAAAGCTCCTCCTTTGTCATGCCGCCGCTTTCTATCTTGCTCCACAAAAGATCGTTTACGGAATGAAAAACGGTCATGACGTTTTCATCAAAATCAAGCCCTCTGTCCTCAAAGCCGTTTTTTACCGCCATATAGGCTGCCTTATCAAAATCAAGCAATGTGTTGTCTATGTCTATGAGTATTGCCTTTATCATAATTCCCCGTCAACGTCATATTCTATCGCATGCATAAAGAGTCCCTTTGCAGGTGCAGCATACAATGCCTTTTTTTCGCCCTTCAGGAGCTGCTCAATGTGATCAACACCGTATTTTCCTTTACCTATCTCTATTAAGGTACCCACCAGAAGCCTTACCATCTTGTACAAAAAGCCATTGCCCTCGATCTCAAATACGATATTCGGCAGATCATCAATGATCTCCGCTCTGTACACAGTTCTGACTGTATCCTGCACGGCGCTTCTCGATGCCATAAATGCCTTAAAGTCATGCTCGCCCTCAATAAGCCTGCAAGCCTTCTTCATTGCGTTTATGTCAAGCGTCTCTCGCACATTGTACTCATAGCGACAATTCAATGCACTCGGTATTTTAGAATTTCGTATATAGTATTTATACGTCTTACGCTTTGCGGAAAACCTCGCATTAAAGCTGAGCGGCACCTCACAGCTGTTCACCACACGTATGCTCTCGGGCAAGTGCGTATTAAGTGCCACTGCGTATTTTTCCGGCGGAATATTGCTCTCCGTAAAAAAGCTTGCAACCTGCCCCCTTGCATGTACGCCCGAATCCGTCCTTCCTGCACCTGTCAGCTGCACAGGATGCCCCTCGATCACAAATATCGCGTCGCTCACGCATTGCTGCACCGTAATGCCATTTGGTTGTATTTGCCAGCCGCAAAAATCCGTTCCGTCGTATTCTATCGTCAGTTTTATATTACGCATATCGCATCAAATCAAAAAATGTCAACAAAATTAAATACTATCATGGCTGTGCAAAACACAAGCGATATTATCGCCGCAACACAGTCTCCCATGCTGACCTTAAGCGGAAACATTCTTGTTCTGCCCTCTCCGCCTCTGTAACAGCGTGCAGTCATTGCAAGTGCAAGTTCGTCCGCACGTCTGAACGCACTGACAAACAAGGGTATAAACAATGGTATCATACTCTTTACCTTTTGCATGAGACTTCCCGTATCAAAACTTGCACCCCTTGCCATCTGTGCCTTCATTATCTTATCCGTTTCCTCTATCAGTGTAGGAATAAACCTCAATGCAATAGTCATCATCATTGCCATTTCGTGAACGGGAAATTTTATTTTCTTCAGCGGTCCGAAAAGTGATTCTATTCCGACAGTCAGCGATATCGGAGACGTTGTGAGCGTAAGCAGTCCCGTAAAAAAGATAAGCATTATGAGCCTTATGAGCATTACAGCTGCTTTTATAATACCGTCATCCGTTATTTTTATTATCCAGAAGCTCAGTACAACATTGCCCGTCCTCGTAAAAAACATATTCAATATAAACATGAATATAAACACGAACCATAACGGCTTAAGATTTTTTGCAAGCAGCTTAACGGGTACCCTTGATGCTATTATCGACAGTACCACAAAAAGCCCTGCCAGAATGTATCCCACAAGCGAATTTATCACAAAAAGAATTATGATGTATGCAAACATTATCACAAGCTTAAAACGAGGATCCATTTTGTGCACAAAGCTGTCCGAAGGATAGAATTGTCCGAAGGTCACATCATTTAACATTGATATTATCCCCCATTCCGTTCATTATCTCCTCCACAAGCTTATCTATTGTAAATGTACCATCCTGAATCTCAAACATTCCCGTGGAATTGAGCTTTTTTGCGATTTCGGCAACTTGAGGAAGCTTTAGCCCGTATTCTCTGTATTTTTCCGAGAATACCTCCCTTGGCGTACCCGACATAACGAGACTACCGTTATACATTACAAGTATCCTGTCTGCAAGGCGTGCAACATCATCCATACTGTGTGACACGAGAATAATGGTTTTTCCCTTATTTTTGAGCTTTTCTATGCTGTCAAAGAGCATTTCTCTGCCCCTCGGGTCAAGGCCCGCCGTCGGCTCGTCAAATATAACTATCTGCGGATCCATTGCAAGCACTCCCGCTATTGCGACCCTGCGCTTTTGTCCCCCCGAAAGCTCAAACGGCGACATATCCTTTACTTCCTCATAGCAAAGCCCCATATCCTCCAATGCATTCTTTACTCTTTCGGCAATGACCTCTGCCTTCTCGCCTTGATTTTTGGGGCCAAACGCAACATCCTTTTCGACGGTTTCCTCAAAAAGCTGATATTCCGGATATTGGAACACTATGCCGACCTTACCTCTTACTTCCTTAAGCTCCTTTTTTGAGCTGCCAACCTCAACTCCGTCCACATATACCTTGCCCGATGTCGGCTTGAGCAAGCCGTTCAACAGCTGTATGAGCGTTGATTTACCTGAGCCCGTATGTCCTATTATTGCGACAAATTCACCGTCTTTTATTTCAAAACCAACATCCTTTATTGCAGTTGACTCAAATGGTGTGTCCTTCATATATACATAAGTTAATTCTTCTGCTTTAATTGACATAATGCCTCCGTAAGCTCATTCATTGTGAGTATATTACACGGTATATCCAGTCCTTGCCGATTCAGCCTGTGTGCAACGTCCGTCACCACGGGCACGGTAAGACCCAATCCCTTTAGAAAGTCTACCTGCTTAAAAAGCTCCTTTGGCGTGCCCCGTGCAACACATTTACCGTCATTCATGACGAATATTTCGTCAGACTCGATGGCTTCCTCCATATAGTGCGTAATGTTGATCATAGTGATCCCAAGCTCCTTGTTGAGCTTCAATGCGGTCTGTATTATCTCTTTTCTGCCCAAGGGATCTAGCATTGCCGTCACCTCATCAAAAATAATGACCTTTGGCTGCATTGCAAGCACTCCCGCAATGGATATTCTCTGCTTTTGTCCCCCCGAAAGATGGCTGGGCGAGTATTTTGCAAATTTTGTCATACCAACGGTCTCAAGAGCCCAATCCACGCGCTCTCTTATTTCGTTTGACGGCAGACCAATATTTTCCAATGCAAACGCAACATCCTCATCAACAACGGTAGCAACCATCTGATTGTCCGGATTCTGGAACACCATGCCGGCAGTACTGCGTACCGTCCATATCTGTTCCTCATCTGCTGTGTTGATGCCATCAACTATAACAACGCCCTCATTAGGCAAAAAAAGCCCGTTCATATGCTTTGCAAGCGTGGATTTGCCTGAGCCATTATGACCGATCACCGTAACAAAACTGCCTCTTTTTACCTCCATGGATACATTTTCAAGTGCAGCTTCCTGTGTATCGTCATCCTCTGCATAGTTAAAAGTGATGTTTTTTATTTCAATAATATCGTCCATAATCAACCTTTTTGTATTTATAAAAATAACATTTTACATAATATTATACCACAGATTTCCAATATCTTCAACTATATTTTTTGCTTGACAAAAACCGCATATAAAAGTATAATTACAATATAATCATTTATCGGAGGAAATATGGTCAGATTACTTGTCTGCGATGTCGACGGAACACTCTTGCCCAAGGGTGAAGCACAGCTGAGCGGTGAAATAAAGGAGCGTTTTCGCAATGCACTGTCAAAGGGAATAAAGGTCGCAATAGCCTCAGGACGTTCTCAGGATGATCTCAGATCTCTGTTTTGTGAATTTGCAAACGAAATATACTTTATTGCTCATGACGGTGCCTTGACAATAAAAAACGGCACGATATTACGTCATAATTACATACAGTCCGATCCCATGCAGCGCATATTCGATCTCTACCGTAACAATGACTGCATAGCATTTTATTCTGCATCAAAATGCTATATTTTCGGAGAAAATGACCCCTGTGTAAAAAGCAACACCACAGTCTGCATAAAAAATCTCTTTGAAAGAAAAGAGCCCATCCTCAAGATCGGCATATACGGCAATAATGTTAAAAGAGCACCACGATCCGAGCCTGTCAACGGTGTGAGGCTTTGCTCATTGAGCAAAAGCTGCATTGAGTATGTATCATCCCTTGCGGAAAAGGGCACTGCGCTGTCCGACCTGCAAATGAGGCTGTTTTTAACAAAATTTGATACTGCCGCAATAGGCAATTACTTCAACGACATAAAAATGTTGAAAAACGCAAAGTATTCCGCTGCAATGACGACCTCTCCGGAGGAGGTGCAAGATGCTGCCTCATGCGTGACGGATAATGCGGCTCATTTTATAGACAGCTTATTGAAATAACAAAAGGGTTCAAAGTCGTTCTGCTTTGAACCCTCATTTTTATTTACTCCAGCATTATCCTGCGCAGCTTTTCTATTGACTCTCTCTTTACTCCGCACTTATTAACGAGAAAATCCTCGACCCTTTGACTTGCAAGCTTTGAAAAAGTCTCATCCTCAAGCTGTAATTCTTCCTCATTGAACAGAGGATCACAGAAAAACAACCGCTTATCACGATACCTTATATCCATTATGGAAAGCGCGGTAATATTATAATCAAGCATCATATACTCCATTTTTACGCCGCACAGTATCTCTATCAGATATGCAATGGTTCCCGTTCTGTCCGCACCTGCCGTGCAATGCATATAGATCGGATAATGACTTTCATCCGCAAGGAATTCAAATACCTTTCTCGCGTTTCCCTCGCGCTCTATGTACAACGGCTCCTCAAAAAATGAATCATATCCCGCCGTTGGGAATATATCAAAAATAACATCATCGCCTATATTGGTCTGAGTACGTATTCCTTTTGCGTCCGCTCTGAGGTCCATTTCGGATCTGATCTTGAGAACATCATGCAATGTGCGCTGACCCCTTTTGCTTATGAGATATTGCAGATCGACCTCGGATTCAAGCTCTGCACCCCTGTATATGCGACCCTGGCGAAGCCTTCTGCCGTCATACGTTACCGCTCCGCCCAGATCCCTGACATTAGCCGTTCCCTGCACGTATAACGTACGAGGATACTCATCAAGTGTCGTGAAAAACCTTGTTTCGCTCTCCTCACTGCCGTCATCTGAAACGACCTTCCATGCGTATTTAGTATTTATCATAAAATTACACATACAAGCCGTTGTGATGCCGTCACATGTGTATACATAATCAGTTTCACACGCCTCCGGTTCACGCGGATACTTATTACCGTCAGCAAATGAGACCTCTATGTGGGAGGATACATCCGCTTTCCATGAGAATTTTATAAATTCCGGTGCGGAAAGCACGACCTCATTGGGATCGCCCCTTTGGGCTCTGCCCCAATTATTTGCATAACGCTCAAATATCCAATTATATGGACTGTTATCATGTCTGTCTTCCGCAATCTTGGATGCATATATTTTTGCATGATAGCCAGTTTTTTCGTTCATTTTGAATTCTCGCTGCACGGGTGTTGAAATACTCAACTTTCTGTCCGCAACAGGGTACAACAGTTCTATCATATAGACACCCCCTTAATTTCCGCAATGGTCACATCCATTACAGCTTCCATGATCACAATCGCTACAATGATCACAATCCTCACAATTATCATGATTACAATCACAACATGCACAGTCATCAGCAACAGCTGCCTCAGCATTTGCAATTACCGCATCCGCAAGACTCTTTGTCTGAGTATTTACTGTGCTTCCCTCTGTCTGGTACTGTGCCATAAGGTCAGGCACCATGGGATATTCGGCAAGAATATCTATTCCCATGTCACCAAACTCACGATAGCCGTACTTACCCTCATAAAGCTCCATCTGACGACCGCAATCGGGGCATTCTATATAGCTCATATTTTCAACTATACCGAATACGGGCTTTTTCATGATCTGCATCATCTTTATTGCCTTTGTGACTATCATTGTTACCATGCTCTGCGGCACTGCAACACCAACAACGCCTGTTACAGGCATCTGCTGCATTACCGTAAGCGTAACATCACCCGTTCCCGGAGGAAGATCCACAACAAGAAAATCTATCTCTCCCCATATTACATCCGTCCAGAATTGCTTTACGGCGCCTGAGATCATGGGACCTCTCCATACGACCGGCTGAGACTCCTCTTCAACAAAATAGTTTAAGGACATCGTCTTTATACCATCATCGGATACCACGGGCATTATCTCATTTTCGTTCATTGCGGCAAACTTGCCTACCGTGCCCACAAGCCTCGGTATGCTCGGTCCCGTTATATCCGCATCAAGCAAGCCTACTTTATAGCCACGCTTGTTCAATTCCTTTGCCAACAATACCGACACCGTGGATTTGCCGACGCCGCCCTTGCCGCTCATTACCGCAATAATATGCTTAACGTTGTTTTTGGGGTTATATTCTATCTTTATTTTTCCGCAGTTGCCCTTTGACGGGCATGTTTCACAATTACTCATTTTTTCTCCTGTGTATTAAATTATTTATTATCACATTTCAACAAAGGTCCTTGCAATGACATTGTCCTGCAATTCCTTGGAAAGATTTACAAATATGTCGCTGTATCCGCCCACGCGAACAATGATATCTCCATGATCCTGTGGGTTCTTCTGTGCATCGATAAGTTCTTCCCTGTTTACGGCACTCACGGTGTATTGCTGTCCTCCGCCTGCAAAATATGCCTTGGCAAGTGCCTTGAGTATATCCTTGCCCTTTTGAGTGTTGAGCAGCCTTTTTTCAAACTTAGCCTGGAAAATAAATCCGCTGCCGCAATCGACATGGTTATACTTGAGTGCCGACTTCATGAGTGAGGTTGGACCGTTTTTATCCCTTCCGGGTGTTGAGCCTATGCAATCGGCTATCAGCGGATCGCCCTTATGCCTGCCGTTCGGCAATGCGGCGATGTTTCTTCCGTAATTTGCCGCACGGTTATACGGACTGCATCCGCCCGTGAACACACCGCCCCTGTACGTATGGTTACGCTTTAGGAATGTAAGGAATCTGTTCAATGCCTTTGCAGTTATGCTATCGACCTCGTCATTATCATTGCCGAATTTCTCGCATAACGAAAAATCATGGTGCAATTTCTCATATCCGACAAAATCAGCATTCAATGCACCGATGAGCTCCCTCATTGTATACTTTTTTTCATCAAAGACAAGCTTTTTTACTGCATAAAGGCTATCGCCTGCATCAGCCACAGCCTCCGCAAGCACCTGACCGTGTCCGTAAAGAGGTCCGCCGTTACGGTAATCCTTGCCTTTTTCGATGCAGCCCTCAATTAAGCACGATCTCAACGGATTTGGCGAAAACATCGCTCTTGCGTGCTGTGCCGCATTGGATGATTCACATACCATGTATGTCGCATACTCCAGCTGGCTGTAAAAGGCATTCTCAAGATCCTCATATGTCTCAAACTCTGTGGGATCTCCTGTCGGCAGGGCATCCTCGGTACCCGTCATCATGCTTTTGCCATCGTTAAGTGCGTATTCAAGGCATTTTGCAAATACGACCTCACCATCCTCAAGACCCATATGGCTCTTGCCCATAATATCTATCTGATTGCAGCCGTTCATACAGTAACAATGACTGTCATGAGGCGGAATACCTATTTTTTCCAACGCAGGACAAACGATCTCGTCATTGTACAGTGCAGGCATACCTATACCCGTTGCCAGTGTATCAGCGATCTCGTCCCACAGCCTTTCGGGCGTGTTGCGATGCACTCTCAAGGTGATATTCGGCGTATGGTACTTTTTCTCACGTGCAAGTGCCAGAATGTGATATGTGAGGTCATTTGACTGATCCTCCCAATTTTTATCCGATCCGCTCAGGCACAGATTCCACGTTCTCGTTCTGTGAAATGTATCCCACAAGCGTCTCAGTACATCATCGGCTTCATTTTTGTCCTCCGTCAAGGAATAAGCTCTGTACATGTATTGATCAAAGCGTCCCGGGGAATCAATTCCGTCAAATGAGAATAACATCCAGAACACATGGCAAGCAGACGTAAAATCATATGCAGGCTCCTTAGGCACTGTTTCAAATGCCTTTGCCGCCAGCAAATAACGCTTTCTGTCGGTCTCGTCCGTGCATTCCTCCGCCTTTTCCTTTGCAAGACCGCAAAATCTCTCGCCCAAAATATCCAATGCATCCAACGCATATTCACATGAGCGATAGAACCAATCGCAATCATCCGTATTTACATTCTTATACTTATTTATGTGCTCACGTATTCCGTTTGTGCCCATGTTGACGATCCTGCCGAAATCGGGGTTGGAATGTCCACCCCAGCTTCCTGCCCATATTGCAGCGGGACCTGCCAGCTTAAAATAGCCGGGAGAATAGAGCGTCGATCTCTTTTTTTCGTACTGTCTGAATTTGTCGGAATAGTGCCGGATCTCATCGCTGCATTCAGGATATTGCGACATCAGCTTTTTTGCGTTGTCCGCATCATACATTATTCCGTTGGAGAAATTAAACCTCACCGAGCCGTTTTTTGCTTTACATTCAACGGTCGGCAGAATAAACGCATTGAACGATATTTCCGCATATTTTGCCGCTTCGATCAGAGCAAGCCCAGTTCTTTCCGCTATTTCCAGCGATTCATCCGACCAGAATGCCCTTGACATGGGATCTGTGTTCATAATAGTACCCTCCGTTATTTATTCAGATATCCTTACTTCCGCACCATGCGACATGAAGATCGACTTCCACCTTTGCTTATCCTCATCCGTTGCGTTCTCGTGCATATATTTTGCATCCTCACCCAGGCGCTGTAACTTGCCGACGCCGAGTGCGTGATACGGCATTATTTCCGCATAGCGATATTTCCCCTTGTGCTTTATTAAAAAGTCAGCCGACAGAGCAATGTCCTCATCGCTGTCGTTACACGACGGGATCATGGGCATACGAATTATAATATCCGCATCATGCTCCATCAAAAAGTCAAGATTTGACAATATATGCGAATTATCCGCTTTTGTAAGCATTTTATGCTTGTTTTTATCAATACATTTTATGTCAAAAAGGAACATCGTGCCCAGTTCCATCGCCCTTGCATAAAAATCGCGTCCACCTATTCCGCAGGTCTCCACCGCACGGGATATTCCAGCATTTTTTGCAAGTGTCAATATGTCGAGCGTAAATTCCGGTTGAAGCGACGGTTCACCTCCAGTTACGGTTACTCCGCCACCGGTAGGCTCAAAAAACATCCTGTCCTTTATGACCTCATCAAATACCTCCTGTGCCGACATTTCCCTGCCGCACAACGAGTTTGCCTCGTTAAGGCATATGTCAATGCATTTGCCGCATGCTGTACAGCCTTTACGATCAACTCTCAGCCCGTTTTCATCAATGCTTCTGCCTTTGCAGACCTGCACACAGGCACCGCATGCCGTGCATCGGCTTTTGTTAAATAAAAGCTGCACACAGCTGCTCTTGCTTTCAGGATTATGGCACCATATACAATCCAACGGACAGCCCTTCAAAAACACGGAGGTCCTTACGCCGTCACCGTCATGCAGGCAAAATTTTTGAATATTAAAAACGATTCCCTTTGTCATAAGATCATCCGTAAATGTATTTGTTCCGCTGTGATCAAACAAAACGGAACAATATTAATTGCTTAAAGATAGCAGCGAGCTGACGTCAAGCCAATACAGGCGTTACGCCTTGTGCACGTACGTTAGTTATACCACAAGTAAAAATGCTTGCTCGCAAGGGCATTTCAACCTCAAAGGTTTCAATAATTGCATTCGGGCAAACGAAGTTTGTTCCTTAGCTGCAATTATTATACCACATCGCACAGCAAAATGCAATAAAATTTAAATAAAAGGTTAAAAAACGCAAAAATACAGTTGAAAAAAATCAATAAATATAGTAAAATATAATGAGAGTGATTTGATATGATAAAAGGCAGTAGGAGGGCAATTTATGAAAGAAATAAAAAGAGCACTGCTTAAATTAAGCGGCGGTGCGCTGGCAGGCAAAAACGGTAACACCTTTGACTTTGACAAGCTTGATTCCGTTGCAAAGCAGATAATTGAGATAGCAAGCACGGGTAT
>CAYOGO010000006.1:0-8520 GCA_964403405.1 uncultured Lachnospiraceae bacterium
ATATTGGAATATGCAAGCGCTTTGCACCTATAACTGACAGGCATGAGTTTGTATCTCCCAGAACAAGAACCGCATCGGGCTTTATTTTTTCCATCAGGGTATACGATCTTGCAATGATATTGCCGCATGTCTCACCCAGATTATTGCCGACCGCATCAAGATACACCTCAGGATCCTCCAGCTTAAGGTCCCTGAAGAATATGCCATTGAGATTATAATCGTAATTTTGTCCCGTATGTGCCAAAATAGTGTCAAAGTAAGTGCGACACTTGTTTATCACTGCGGACAGGCGTATTATCTCAGGGCGTGTGCCGACTATTATAAGCAACTTAAGCTTGCCATTATTCTTAAACTCGACATCCGTGTATTCTTTTTTATTTTCCATATTATACTTCCTCAAAAAATGTATCCGGCTTTTCAGCTTCAAAGCACTCATTTGCCCACATCAAAGTTATCAATTCCTCGGTCTGTGACAGGTTGATGATATTATGCGTGTACCCGGGCAACATGTGCACCGCACGGATATTATCTCCGCTCACCTCAAATCGCAGCACCTCGTCAGTACCTATCCTGCGTTCCTCTATCAAAGCGTGACCGCTCACGACAATAAAAAACTCCCATTTTGAATTATGCCAATGTTGACCCTTTGTGATCCCCGGCTTTGAAATATTAACGCTGAACTGACCGCAATTCTTCGTTTTCAGCAACTCGGTAAAGCTTCCCCTGCTATCCGTATTCATTTTTAGTGGGAAGCATATCTTGTCCCTTCCGAGGTACGAGAGATACGTGCTGTAAAGCTTTTTTTCAAATGATCCGTTTGGAATCTCGGGGATAACAAGTGTTTCCGTCTGCTTTTTGAATTCATACAGCAGATCGACTATCTCACCCAATGTAACATAATGCGTTATCGGAGCACGGCAATATCTGCCGCAGTCGTTGGGTATGGCTTGTATGCCGTCAAAATCACATCGATGCTCTTTATTTTCAAGCAGATCAAGCATTTCCGTCACCAGATCGTCTATATACAAAAGCTCAAGCTCAATGCTTCTGTCACTCACGGTAACGGGCAGATCATTTGCCACATTGTTACAGAACGTTGCGACCGCCGAATTATAATTCGGTCTGCACCATTTTCCGAACAGATTCGGAAATCGATAAACAAGCACCTTGGCTCCTGTTCTTTCGCCGTAAGCAAATGCAAGCTCCTCGCCTGCTCTTTTGCTCCTTCCGTAATCGCTGTCGTAACGACCTATACAGCTCGCCTGTATGGACGATGACACCATTACTGGGCATTTATTGTTGTATTTTTCCAGAGTATCAAACAAGATACGGGCAAAATCCACATTGCCCTGCACAAATTCAGCCTTATCCTGCGGTCTGTTCACCCCGGCAAGGTTGAATACAACATCCGCACTACGGCAGTATTCATCAAGCAACGCCCTGTCCGTATCGACATCGTACTCAAAAATATTGTCAATCTTAATATCCGGGCGTGTTTTATTCTTGCCGTCACGGATATTCTTAAGATTTTCGCACAGGTTTCTGCCTACAAATCCCCTTGCACCGGTTACAAAAATATTCATCCCTGTTTACCATTCTTTTCAAGCTCATTACGAATATATTCCAATGATGCAATTTTAGCCTTGGTCTCCTCCAAAGTCAAATGCTTGGTGTTGTTGGAATTAAATTCTGTAAGAACATTTCGTTTAATATCGCCCTTACTGAAATATTTATCGTAATTGAGGCCTCTCTTGTCGCACGGAACACGATAGAAATTGCCCATATCCACCGCATTTGCACATTCCTCATTTGTGAGCAATGTTTCGTACATTTTTTCACCGTGACGGATGCCTATCACCTTTATGTTATTTTTATCTCCGCCAAACAGCTCACAAACAGCCTCTGCCTGTGTTTGAATGGTACATGCAGGTGCCTTTTGCACAAGAATATCACCCGATTCGCCATATTCAAATGCAAACAGCACAAGATCGACTGCTTCGTCAAGCGACATTATAAAGCGTGTCATGGACGGCTCGGTAATTGTGATCGGGTTGCCGTTTCTTATCTGATCTATCCACAGTGGGATAACAGATCCTCTTGAGCACATAACATTGCCGTACCTTGTACAACAGATTTTTGTTTGATCCGTTGTGCGTGATTTTGCTACAATGACCTTTTCCATCATTGCCTTTGATGTACCCATTGCATTTACAGGGTAAGCAGCCTTGTCCGTCGACAGACAAACAACATTCTTTACACCTGCCTCAATAGCCGCCGTAAGCACATTCTCCGTTCCCATAACATTGGTTTTTACCGCTTCTATCGGGAAGAATTCACAGCTTGGCACCTGTTTGAGCGCTGCAGCGTGAAATATATAGTCAACCCCGTGCATGGCATTCTTTAACGATTGCAGATCACGCACGTCACCTATATAAAAGCTTATTTTTTCCGCCACCTCGGGCATTTTTGCCTGAAACTCGTGACGCATATCATCCTGCTTCTTTTCATCCCTTGAAAAGATCCTTATTTCGCCTATATCAGTCTTAAGAAAACGGTTGAGCACCGCATTACCAAACGAGCCCGTACCACCTGTTATAAGCAATGTTTTATTTGTAAATAATGACATTGTTGCCCCTCATTCTTATTTATTCTTTATCATACCGCATAGCAGGCTTGAACAATAAGTCCGCAAAAACATTTACATTTTGTCCGGATATATATACCACAAGTAAAAATGCTTGCTCGCAAGGGCATTTTTTCAACGTGGTTCAACGTAGTAAGCAGCACGACTGTGCAACGGACTTGTCTCAAGTCCGTAAAGGCGTTTACGCCTTGCTTACGTACATTATACCATACGAGCTATGATATTGCAAGTTTTTTTTGCCAGATGTATGCATAAAAAAGGCATTCTCCAATGAAAATGCCTTTATCGATCCATTTATTTCAGATATTATCAAATCGGTAATTTGCCGCCATATCAATAGCATCACGGTGCGCCGCATCCATCGTATTAAACCCATCATCATCCGTGCTCTCAAAGAAATATACACAGAAATGACCGTAAACACCATTATCAGATACGACATTATCGCCGTGCGGCATTCCGCATATCGACGCCGCCGATGTTATGTACGATACCTGTGCGACTATCGGACGCCTTGTCCACGACCATGTGCCGCCAAACGCTGTCTTCAGCTTATCCGTATCCTCCTGTGTGCAAGGTTCTGCATCAGCATGGTTTTTTCCTCCGGTACGCTTTAGATTTACGCTTATACCTGTCTCAACATCAGTAACCGTCAACACCTTGCCGGGCTTCCATGCGTTATTCACCGCTCTCCACTGCATCTTAACTGCATCCGTGTGTAATAAGTTAACTCCGTACTGCTCTGTGATACCGTTTTCATTATTATCATCAGGCTCATCCTCAAGAACAACATCACTGCCCCTAAACGGTCTCAACGAAGCTGCTACCGTATTTATTTTCTTTACAAGTCTTTCGTTTACAATACCGTCGACTGCCATTCCGTAATCAAATTGAAACGTTCTGACTGCAGACGCCGTATTTGCATTAAAAACACCATTAGGACGCATGCCGTAATATCCGAGCGTCTTGAGAACCTGCTGAAGTGCCAACACGTCATTACCGACAGAATGCAAATGCATATTACCCTTATATTCTATCTCTGGGTAACACTCATCAAGTGCCTCATCAAGCGCCTTGAATGTCTCCTCATCCGCGATTCCGTTAACATCAAGCCCGTGCTCCTTTTGGAAGTTCATCAGTGCACTTCTTGTATCGATGCCAAAAAAACCCTCCACCTCGGGATATTCGTAAAACTCAAGGACACGCAATGTTCTTTGCAGTTCCTCAACCTTTTGACCCCTGTCACCAACACGGAGTATCTGTGAATCTGCAGATGCTTTTCCCGTAAACAAAAAAGAGGTCGACAACGCTATTGCTATTGCCGCTTTGATCTTTGAACCGATATTCTTTGTGCTATCATTCTTCATATCCGACAAGCGAGCAACAAAAACGCTCTCCCCCTCCCACATTTTTACACACATATTATACTATAAAACATTTCGTTTTGCAAGGGTACCGTTCTTACAAACGTTAAAATGCGGATGCTGTCAATGTTTCGATCTTTTTCGTTTTTTATGTCAAAAATTGTCGTTTTATTCCGAAAAAATCAACATGTTGATTTTCCGAGCTCAAAAACAGCGTATTTTTCACTATATTTTTGTTCACAAAAATTTAACATTTTTATTTTTCTGCCGTGAAATTTTACTCTTGACGCCGTCTAAGATCATTCAGGACCTTCTCAAAATAGTCCGGTAACGGCGCTTCAAAAGTCATTCTTTCGCCTGTTTTCGGATGATCGAAGCTCAGCCTTGCGGCATGAAGTAGCTGACCGTTCAGCTTTATTTTTTGAGTTTTCCTGCCGTATACTGGGTCCCCCACAACGGGATGCTTTATATAAGCCATGTGCACTCTTATCTGATGAGTTCTGCCCGTGTGCAGATCGCACCGCACGAGAGAGTAATTATTTCCGCCGCCAAATTGCTCCAGAACCTTATAATCAGTCTTCGCCACCCTTATATTGGGGTTTGTTTGAGTCATGGACAGTGGGAATACAGCCATTTTGAGTCTGTCATCCGGATTTCTGCCATAGCCCGTCTCTATTGTGCCACCCTCCGTGTTAAAGCAATCATCAACAAGTGCAAGATACGTTCTTTTTGCGGACTTCACACGTATCTGCTCAGCAAGCGAAATATGTGCGGCATCATTTTTGGCAATAACTATCAAGCCCGATGTGTCCTTGTCAAGCCTGTGCACTATTCCTGGGCGCAAAACAGAGTTTATCCCCGACAGGTCCTTGCAATGATACATCAACGCATTGACCAATGTCCCCGTATAATTGCCCACCGCCGGATGCACCACCATCCCCTGCGGCTTATTGATCACTGCAAGATCGTCATCCTGATATATAAAATCAAGTGGTATGTTTTCCGGCTTTATGTCGATCTCCACGGGCTCCGGCAATTCCACCTCTATATTGTCCCCCGTGCATACCTTGTACGCCGCTTTCTTTACCGCCTTACCATTGACACTTACACGACCATCTGATATGAGGTGTTGAAAAAAAGAACGAGAGTTCCCGTTCTTCTTTTGTGCAAGATACAGATCGAGCCTATCACCCGATTCAAGATCATCAACAGTAAAACGCAATGTTTTTTCTGTTTCCATTATTTTTCTCCGTCAGTACCGTTTTTACCTGACTTCTTTTTATCAGTCAAAAATACCTTATCAAAAAACAAGATATATATTCCCAACAACACAGTGCCTATAACAAGCATATTATCGGCAGGATTGAACACAGGATAATCAATGAACGTCACCTGCATCATATCCACAACATAACCATAAAAGACACGGTCAAACAAATTTCCCACAGCTCCGCCAAGTATCAGTCCTGTTGCTATTTTGAACATGGTTGGTGCCTTTGAATAGTTCTTTATCAAAAACACTATCAACGCCGCCACGACCAGGATCGTTATGGCTATAAGCATCCAACGCTTGCCCTGCATTATTCCGTGTGCGGCACCCCTGTTTTCAACATAGGTGAAGCTGAATATGTTTTCAATTACAACTATTGAACCAACGGGCTTCACAAAAAGCTGCGTAAGTACTTTGGCAAGCCTGTCCACCGCAAAGCATGCGATCGCAATGATTACAGTCATCATTATCAGTCAACAGCCTCTGTATCGTCAAATTTCTCGATGGTGTCGAGCTGTGTTCTGAGCAATTCCTCAAATTTTGTTTTGAACTCAGAGTAATGTATCTTCATTCTTTCTCCGTCATCACGGAGCTTTTGTATTTCCTTGTCCATACCACCGAGCATTTCGTCAGCCTTTTGCTTTGCAGAGTCGATTATCTCCTGCGCCTCAGCATTCGCCTTTGCAATTATAGCGTCGCCCTTTTCCTTTGCAATAACAAGGATCTCCTTCATTGAGTCCTCTGTCTGCTTGTAGACATTTATTGTTTCATACAGCGAAGAACATTTTTCTCTTAATTCCTCCAGCTCATTTTCCGTCTGCTCCATCTGCATCATAATGTCTTCAAGGAATGTTTCGACCTCGAACACATCATATCCTCGTGAGCGCTTAGAAAACTGCTTCTTCTGAATTTCGTCAATGCTTATTGCCATGTCGCTGTCCTTTCGTCTATATCAATATCCCGTTATCTGTAATTGGGATTCTTTTGCTGTGATTCGCCTGCAATTTCAGAAAGGTTAACACCTGCGTTAGTTACAACATAAACACGTGTACCAACCTCTTTGATCTTGCCGTCAAGAGCAAATGTACCGCCATATACAAAATCAAGAATACGTACAGCAAGCTCATCGTCAACCAATTCAAGGCTGAATACTATAATATTGCCCTCACGAAGCTTTTCAACTATCTTGTGTGCATCACTGTATGTAGCAGGCTTTATTGTTTCTATGCTGCCTGTTTT
The DNA here is from genome assembly GCA_964403405.1 of uncultured Lachnospiraceae bacterium. Lineage (GTDB taxonomy): Bacteria > Bacillota > Clostridia > HGM11327 > HGM11327 > SIG351. The sequence goes on from CAYOGO010000006.1 coordinate 6,518, forward strand.
TCTGTATGCTGGAGCTGCTGACTCATGTGCCTGTGCAGGACGTGCATTACGCTGTACGCGGACCTGTTCCTCCTGTATCGGTGTGCCTTCTTCCTCGTCTAACGTTTCATCTTCTTCGTAGATATCATCCTCATATCTCTCGTTCTCATCAAATCCTATGTTTGACAAAAAATCTTTGATCTTACCCATATTAAATTTATCCTTTCGCAATTTATAAATCACTTATAATAAAAATTCTCTTTAAGAATTATATTGTCTTTCTCCGAATATCGCTCTGCCGACTCTTACAATGTTTGCACCGTGCTTTATAGCCAGCATATAATCGTTTGTCATTCCCATTGACAGATATTTTATGCTTGCATCCGCCGCCTTCATTTTCTCATAAAGAGCAAATGTCTCCTCAAAACATTTTTCAATGGCGTACATATCGTCCGTATTCGGACCGATAGTCATAAGCCCCTGCACCGATATGCCATCAACGTCGCTGCAGAACTCAAACAGCTCAAGCAACTTGCTCGGTGCGCAGCCCGACTTAGTTTTCTCACCGCACGTGTTGACCTGCAACAGCACGGGAATCTGTCTACCGCTCCTCACTGCATACTTTGCCAGCTCCTGTGCCAGTGAAAATCTATCCACAGTCTGCACCATAACATTCTTATCCGCGATATATTTTACCTTATTGCGTTGAACCGGTCCGATGATATGCCAGAGAATATCATCCTCCCCCAGTGCCTCATGCTTTGTACAGAATTCCTGTATGTAATTCTCGCCAAAATCCCTTACTCCCAGTGAATTTGCAAGCCTTATGTCTTCAATGCTCTTGAATTTGGAAACAGCAACGAGCTTTATATCTTCGGCTTTTTTACCTGCTTCATTTGCGGCATTTTTTATATTCTCTCTGACGCAAAAAAGCCCCTCTTTTATATCCATTGTATTACCCTTCCGAAAATACATCTCAAAACTATACCTATATAATATTTTATAATATATTTGCCGTAATGTCAAGTATTTTTCGTAAAAATTCGATAAAAATTTTATTTTATTTGTAAAGACGGCTTATTTTCCCTTGCATATCACGTCAATAAGCATTCCCGAGACCTCTTTTTGAGTCATATTTGTGCAATCTATCAAGAGTGCATCCTCCGCACATTTCAACGGTGACACCTCTCTGTTCATATCCCTGTGATCACGCTGAGCTATCTCCCTTTCAAGCTCTTTTATATCGCACCGGACACCCTGCTCTTCAAGCTGCTTACAGCGGCGTCTCGCTCTTTCACTGACATCTGCCGTCAAGTAAAACTTAAAGTCCGCGTTGGGGAAAACACATGTGCCTATGTCCCTGCCGTCAACTATCATTGACATTTTTTGTGCGGTCACTCTTTGCAGATCAACAAGCTTTTCCCTTACCTCAGGTATCACTGACACAGATGATGCCGCCTGTGATATTTCGTTCGTCCTTATCAATGCCGTCACATCCTCACCATCAACATACATTATCTGTCTGCCAAGCTCAAAGCCTATTTCTATGCTTATTTTGTCAAGTGAGCGTACAACGGCAGATCTGTCCGCTATATCAACACTGTTCCTTATGAGCGCCAAAGCAAGTGTTCTGTATGTTGCACCCGTGTCAAGATGAAGTATGTTCAATTTTTCCGCAACATCATCACATACCGTGCTTTTTCCTGCTCCTGCAGGTCCGTCGACCGCTATTATATATTTTTCCATTTTTTAGTCTTCCTTTCCCTTATAAACGCCGTAATTTCGCCATATGCTTTCAAGATTACTGAAATTATCGACCGATTCCTGCTTTTTTGCAACACTCACTGCTATGAGGATAGCGTTCACAAGGCTCATCTATTATATATTTTTCCATTTTTTAGTCTTCCTTTCCCTTATAAACGCCGTAATTTCGCCATATGCTTTCAAGATTACTGAAATTATCGACCGATTCCTGCTTTTTTGCAACACTCACTGCTATGAGGATAGCGTTCACAAGGCTCATC
>CAYOGO010000006.1:8620-17516 GCA_964403405.1 uncultured Lachnospiraceae bacterium
TTCCTGCTTTTTTGCAACACTCACTGCTATGAGGATAGCGTTCACAAGGCTCATCGGTGCAACCAAGGAATCAACAAATGACGTCATGTCGCTCCTTGCATACAGCACGTAATCCGCATATGGTACAAGAGGTGAGTCCTCATTGTCGGTTATCACGGCAACCTGTGCCCCTCTTTTTTTTGCATATTCAACTCCGTCCACGGTCCTTCTTGCATACCTTGGGAAGCTCAATGTTACAAGCACGTCACCCTCCTTGATATGGGATAACTGCTCTACAATGTCACTGACACCGGATGTTATAACATGCACGTTCGGCAAAATAAAATTGAGATAATATCCCATAAACTGTATAGTGGTTGCAGCACTCCTCAGCCCCAACAGATATATGTTCTGTGCCGAGCATATCCTCTCCACTATTTTGTCAAAAGCCTCGTCATCTATTTCGTCAATCGTAGCTCTGATATTATTTATATCTGTTTTTAATACATTCTTGAGAATATCCGCATTTGTTTGCTCCGAGGACAGCTCCATCCTCTGCACGGTCGTCAATTTATTCTTGACAAGGCGTTGAAATGCCTTTTGCAGCTCCGGATAACCGTCATACCCAAGCTGCATTGCATAACGTGAAACAGTGGATTCGCTGACACCGACGGTATTGCCCAATTTTGCGGCTGTCATAAATGCTGCCTTATCGTAATTTTTTATAACATAATCCGAAATAGCACGTTGTCCCTTGCTCATTTTAGGTCTGCTTTTATTGATCTTGTCTATCAGATCCTGAACCTCAGATCGCATCTGAATTCCTCCGTTAAATTATATCAAGCAAGCCGTTTATCATCTCTTTGACCTGCTCGTAAGTATTTATCCTGTTTATGTCGTCCTTTAATTTTGCAGCTCTCGGCAGACCTCTTATGTAGCAATGGAATTGCTTTCTCATTTGCGGTATTGCCAACTGTTCACCGTAAAAATCCACAGACAGCTCATAATGCTCAAGTATGAGCTTAAGTCTTTCCTCGACGGACATATCCTTGTTTTTACCGCTTATGCATTCCTCAAACAGCCACGGTCTGTTACACGCCGCACGTGCTATCATGACCGCATCACAGCCTGTCTGCTCAAGCATATTGTTGTAGTCCTCAAATGTCGCAACGTCACCGTTACCTATAACAGGGCATTTTACAATGTTCTTTACCTGCTTTATAACATTCCAATCAGCCCTTCCGCTGTAATACTGCTCACGCGTTCTGCCGTGAACGCATATTGCATCCACTCCCACAGCATCAAGCATCTGTGCCAGCTCAAGCACTGCATCGGGCTCATCCGTCCAGCCCCGTCTGACCTTGACAGTCACCGGGATACTTACTTCGTTTTTTATTTCGGATACTATTGCAGCTGCAAGCTCCTTTTCCTTGAGCAATGCACTGCCCTCTCCGTTTTTTACTATCTTAGGTGCAGGACAACCCATATTTATATCTATAAGCGGCACGCCCTCATCCTCAAGCCGCTTTGAGATCACGGACATTATATTCGGTTCTCTGCCGAATATTTGTACGGCACAGAGTCCATCCTCCGGCACGAGCAAACGTTTTGTTTTTTTATCGCCGTAATACAATGCCTTTGCACTGACCATTTCGGTGTAAGTGAGACCTGCCCCGTATTTTTTTGCTATTTTTCTGAACGGCAGATCCGTAAACCCCGCCATAGGTCCCAAAAATACATTGTGCCCAAGCTCAATATTTCCTATTTTCATTATTTCAACCTCACGGCAGATCGCTTCTGTTATTTGTTGTGTCGCCGTCCCCAAATATCGATATCGTACCGCCCTTATACTCGGTCTCGATGTTCAATATGCAAAAAGTAAAGTCCTTACATCTTGCACATATTTCCCTGATGTTTGTTTTTATGTCGGTATTGATCTTGTTGTCACATGCAACGCCCTTTGTCTTTATTCCAAAGCATTTTGCATCCCAGACCGCCCTGGAAACATGGTACCCCTGTGTTACAACTATAACGTTTTCCAATTCAAACACAGTCTTAGCCCTTTTTAATGAGTCGTACGTGCTTATGCCGTAATGATCAAGAAAAATATTCTGTGACGGAACTCCGTTTGCCACCGCATAATTTTTCATGACCTTGACCTCGTTGTAATACTGTCCGCAATGATCTCCACTCATAAGTATCTTTTTTGCTTTTCCCGCTTTGTATATTTCTATTGCCTTATCAAGCCTTGCCTTAAGTGCCGGTGACGGATCACCATTTGCGTACACGCTGCATCCCAAAACAAGTATACAGTCATATTCATTATCCGGCAGCTCGTCCGTCTGTGTTATATCACCATGAGTCGTTGCAGTAACGATTATGTTCACGGCAAGCACCACAATACAAGCAATAATGCAGATCGCGACTGCAAGCTTTATTAGCTTAATTACTCCCTTTATCAATTTTTTCAATTATCTTCTTCCTCCTCAATCATTACCCGATACCTCGACTATAACACACTCAGTGCCCTCAAGAATTATCTTCAGACCGTCCGACGAATTTGCATTCATTTCGTTACCATCTACCCATATTTTTGTATTATATGTTGATACTCTCAGCTTCATCTTCTCTCCCGTGCTCTTTGAGGAAAGGTTGAGTATCATATACGCAGTTTCGCCCGTCTGCTCGTTTTTAAACGCACCTACCGCATATCTGCCCGTCTTTTCGTTGTCGTATATGACCTCTACAATGTTTTTGAATGTGTCCTTATAAACAGGCTCACCCCATACCGATGTGCTGTATGAATCATAAAACATAAATGCTCCGCTATAGGTATAATTACGCAATATATTTCCTGCATTTTCCGTCTCATAATTGATCTCGACAGCATAATGCCATGCACTTTCCTTATTGAAGTTGCTGTCCACCATCACACCGTTTTCGGGAGTATCCGATCCCGCATAGTTAAAGTACTCTATTCCATCTGCACCGAAGCACAGCCCAACATACGACATCAAACGCATCATTTCGTACTGAGTATAACCGTCAAACGACATTGCAACATTTATGCCTGCTATAAAGCTTTTATCCGTATAATTGGCATAGTCAAACAAGTTGGAATAAAGCAACACCATTTCACGCACGGTATGAGCATCCACCTTAAACGATATCTTTTTGACGCTCTCAAACAGTTCATCCGACTTCTTCAATTCCTTTATAACATCCGTTTGTGCAATTATGTTTATATACGGCTGCCATGAGTACCTACCGTACGCTTCAACGTATTTTTCGCATTCCGTCGTATAATATCTGTAAGCATCCTCGCCGTACGGCTCATCTATAATCAAATGGCCCTTGACACTCGGACTGTCAAAGTATATATCCGTATACAGAACGCTCCTCATCACAATATCGATATTTTCTATCGCACACCACCTGACAAACTCGTGCATCTGCTCCTCTGTATACAGACTTGCATCCACAAGCACAGTATTAAAGCCTGCCTTTACCATGTCACAAAAGCTTCCGTATTCCAAAAAAGGATATGCTCCCAGCATGCACGCCGTGATTGACGTCATATTCGGGTCAACATTCACCGTTTTTTTATCCGACAATTTTTTTATACCGTCATCAGTCAAGTACTGCTCACAAAATGTCCTTATCGCAAGTACATCACCGTAATAATTTGCGCCGCCAATGACAATGTCCTCACTCTCCTCATCAAACGTAATTATATAATCAAGCGTGCCGTAAAATGAATTTACCTCATCCCTGCAAAAATAAGTCATTTGTGAGCTTGCCAATATCATCTTTTTGCCTTCGCATTCTTCTTTGTCGGAAATTACGTTTATATCTGCTCCACAGAATGTCTCCATCGCCGTGCGTAAACTATACACATCCTCCATCCTGTATTTATTGTACAGGCTCGGATAGATTATTGTGTATTCCTTCAGCTCATCCGCCGTCATCTGAAGCTTTTCCTCCGTCGGAAGCGGGGTTTCCGTCGGTATTCTTTCCTTGCATGAAGCACACATAAATATCGCAATTATCATTATCAGAATAATGCAAAGCCTTTTCATTTACTGCCCTCCTTTCCATATTGAATATCACTTGCAGTATGAAGCTGTTGCAGATATTTTTACACCTGCAACAGCTTCGTCATTTACAAAAATTACTTATTTACGTAGAGCACAGGCTCCTCAAACAGACCGTAATCGATCATGCTGTATTCACTTGCCGGTGTGACCTCACCGCTGTTATACTGTGCAAAATCGCCCCATGTTGCAACTGTCTGATCCTTATAATTGATATACGGTCCAAACAGATTCCTGAAACTTCCGCATACTCTGAGGGTTATCTCATTTTTGCCCTCTGTGAGGTAATCGGCGATCTGTGCATATTCGTCACCATCCCTGCCTACGACCCCTGCGTATTTGCCGTTTACGGTTACCGACACTGCACTTGCCTCATACTTGCCAAGGCATATCTTTGCAGACTCGGGCTTTTCCTTAAGCTCACATGTGTAATTGTAATTTACGGCATTGGGATAGAATCTCCACTTCTGTGCCATCCATGAGCCGTATGTGAGCTTTTCGGGCTTTGTATCGATAACAAATCTGTCATTCTCAATAATTACGCCAAAATCGCCCTCAAGAATGAGCATTTCAAGCTCATCTCTTACGTTAAAGCAGTCAGCCCATACAACGAGCTCGTTCATCCCTTCCTTTACATAGGGTGTGATGTCGATTCTGCCTATCTTATAGTCAAGGTAATGACCCTCTCCCGTCCACGGAACGTCAACACCGTTCACTCTCAGATTCATAAGATCGGGACGCTCAATAACGGCAGCTATCCTACCGGGCAATGCACCGTCCTTTATCAACACCTTATAGCAAGCCTCAAATCCCGAGCCATTCTCATATACCTTATCGATGATTTCGGACTCGCCCTGTATTCCGTCAAGCCAAGGTACGCCGTGGAAGCCCCTTGCTCTAAACAATGTTTTAGCCGCCTCAACGTAATATATCTCAGATGTATGTACATCATCCACATTGAGTGAGCAGTGGTCAAGTATTATATTATTTTCCTTCTCCGGCACTATACTCTCCGTCTTAAGCGGAACTGCTTCCGTTGCAGCGGCAACAGGTGCCTTTACGGGAACTTCGTCGTTGATCATTATCATTGCGGACTGTATCCATTCAAGTGCAAGGTCGAAGGTAATATAATCCCCATCCTTCTTGCACTCTATGCCTGTCCTTTCGCCCGTATAAAGATCCCACTTTGTTGCAGATGTGCCCTTTACCGTGATCTGTGTTTCAAACGGCTTCATTGAATGGTTTGTAAAGAAATATACCTCTCTGCCGTCCTCGTACACCCTCCTCATATGGAATATGCCCGTTACCCAGCCGTTTGAGCTTATGATACGCTTCGGCAGTAGCTCCTCAAGCTTGCTGTGCACACCCTCGGCACCGTCAACGATGGTCCAGCTCTTTCTGAGCTCTGCAAGAGCTTCGGGAGACCTTACGCCCTCGATATATTCAGCTGCATCACCCGTTGCAATTATCGTTCCGCCGTTTTTTGCAAATTCGGAAAGAATACCAACTGTTTCCTTACGGAAATTCTTCATATTATCCGATATTATTACAACATCGTACGTCATTGCACCGACCTTTATCTTATTGCCGTCAAAGGATGCATTGTCTGCAACTGAGAATTCATCACCAAGATCAAAATCCCACTGTTCTCTTTCAAGCATCTGCATTACCGACAGGAAATCACTCATATCGGGTGCCTTTATGGCGTCCACACCCTTAGAATGATTTATTATGCCCTTCTGCTTTGAAATAGGCATCAAATATGATGTTGTTGACGGGTTAAAATAGAGTATTCTCGGCTCCATCTTACCGTTTGAAAGCAGGTATGAGGCTCTTGAGAGATAATTATTGAACTCCGTATATTCATCCCACCACGGCTCTCTCCAGTCGAATGACTGAGGGCAGTCCCTCTTTCTTGAGCCTATTATTGAGTAGTGCGTGAGGTGATGTGCAAAAAAATTGAGACCATTTACAAGCAACCAATCGCCAATTCTCTTATAATCCCTGAATGTTGAGTGCCAGCCTGCAGCACCGTATGCTTCAACAAGCGTTCTCTTTTTGCTGAATTGGTTTGCGGCAGATCTTACCTCGTGCATGAGCACGGTATCGTTCCATGTCGGGTCCTCCCTGAGTGCATCGCACAGGAGCCAATCTATACCCGGCCATTGACGATATTCGTACGTCCTCTGCTCGGAATAAGCACCGCCCCTTGTTTGCGGCCATGAATGCTCTTGATCGTGACCTGTGTATGCAATGCCATGCTCCTCACACCAATCTGCAATCGGCTTTATAAATGATGTTATCCACAGCTCGCTGAGCAAATTGCTGTAATCGTAACGTACCTTAACGGGGTCCTTGTCAAAATCGCCGTTAAAATCCTCATATATTGCAGGAAGATTATCCTCAAGCCTGTAACCGTATTTTTCAACGAATTTCTTGCTTACATAATTTGAATAAAGTATCATGTCATCGGACAAGCCCGCAATGCTTGACTCATCGGAGAAAACTGCGGGGATGGTTGTTCCGAAATCCTCAGCGGAATGCTCATAATACTTTTCGTGCGTTATTTTTATGAATGTTTCGGTAACCTTCGGGTTGGAAAGGTCTACCATCGGGAAGCCTGCCGACCAGCCGCCACCCTCAGCAAATTTTCTGTAAAGGACCATACACTTTCCCTTGTACAGCTGCGGAAGCTTGCCTGTCGGAATTGCAGTCAGCTCCTTGCCTACGGTATTTGTTTCCTCGTCATAGGCAAACACCTTCATTCTGTTGCCAACGCCCTCGACCTCTGCTGCGTCAACTATCCTATATCTTATCCAATTAAGCCATGATTCGGGTATCTCCCTCATAACATGACCGCCTGCACAGCCTGACGGCCAGCCGTTTTCATCGTACATGTAAAGCTTTATGTCGTTTTTCTTGCAGAATTCAAGTGTTTCGTCCCAGCACTTAAAAAATTCCTCACCCAAATAAGGCGAAATAAGACCCAATCTTACATGTGCAAAACCACCGCCGAATCCGTGCTCCTTCATCTCCTTGAGCTGGCGTGTTGTTTCCTCGGATGACATTTCCTCATTCCATATCCAAAACGGAGCCGGTCTGTAAAAGACATCCGGATTCTTAAATTGTTCGTATATCTTATCCATAAATATTCTCCTTAAACAAGTAGATATCCGATGTAATTTTATCATATTATACAAAAAAAATCAATACTTCCCACGTCTGTTTATATTTTTTTTGCAAATATATTTGCAGAATCACAAAAAAGTGTCCGAATATGCATGTAAGGACAGCAAAAAGCTGCTCAGTCTTGCAAGCGTGAGCAGCTTTTATATGATTCTGTATGATCTTATCTTATTCCGTACTTTTCTATAATATAGTCCATATCCTTGTCGCCCCTACCGGAAAGGTTTACAAGGATTGAGCCTCTGTCCATTTTCTTTGCAAGCTTCATTGCAAATGCAACCGCATGTGAGCTTTCTATTGCAGGGATTATTCCCTCAAGCCTCGACAGCTCAAAGAAAGCATCTATCGTGTCGTTGTCATCTATAACATCGTACTTAACTCTGCCTATATCTCTCAAAAATGCATGTTCCGGACCGGATGACGGATAGTCAAGACCGCTCGCAACAGAATAAACAGGTGCAGGCTCGCCGTTTTCATCCTTGAGCATTATGCTGTTAAAGCCGTGCATTACGCCCTCCGTGCCGTATTTAAGGCTTGCGGCATGGTCTCCGAGCTTTTCGCCCCTGCCGAGCGGTTCAATTCCGTATATATCTACGGGGTAGTTAAGGAAGCCTGCAAACAGACCCATTGCATTTGATCCGCCGCCGACACACGCAACTATTGCATCGGGCAATCCACCAGTCATGTCGATAAACTGCTCCCTTGCCTCTATGCCGACAACGCTCTGGAAGTCTCTTACCATCATAGGGAACGGATGGGGTCCCAAAACAGAGCCTATGCAATATATGCAATCCTTGTATTCCTTTGCGTACGCCGCAAATGCAGCATCAACAGCCTCCTTGAGAGTTGCAAGACCCTCCGTTACCTCAATTACATTTGCACCGAGGATCTTCATCCTCGCAACATTCGGTGCCTGCTTTTTTATATCGACCGCACCCATGTAAATGTCACATTCCAAGCCGAAATATGCTGCGGCGGTTGCAAGAGCCACACCATGCTGTCCTGCACCTGTTTCCGCAATGACCTTCTTTTTGCCCATATACTTTGCCAGCAGTGCTTCACCCATGCAATGGTTAAGCTTATGTGCTCCCGTATGGTTGAGATCCTCACGCTTTGCGTATATCTGAACGCCCCCGAGCTTTTCCGACAAACGCTCCAAATGCGAAATAGGTGTCGGTCTGCCCTGGAATTCCTTACGTATTCTGCGAAGCTCCGCAATGTATTGTCTCGATTTGCAGATCGTATAATATGCTTCCGTTATCTCATTCATTGCCGCCTTAAGCTCATCCGAAACATAGCAGCCACCATATTTACCGAAATATCCGTTGATATCCGGGTAGTTCTTCTCATATGTATCAAAATCTATATCGTTGAATTTCATTTTTATTTCCTCCGTAAGTGTATTATTTTAAGTGTATTGTTTTATGTATATAATTCAGTATTGCAAGAATATCAAGCTTCACCATCGTTTTGTAAGCAGAAACATAATTAACTCCTCCGAAGACTTATTTCTTCTGCGGGTATAAAAAAATCCCCGACAGAAAACACATTCTGTCAAGGACGAATAAACATTTGTAGATCCGCGGTGCCACCTTGAATTCATGACCATGTCATGCACTTTTGAGGATACTTACATA
>CAYOGO010000007.1:0-17221 GCA_964403405.1 uncultured Lachnospiraceae bacterium
AAGTGTTCGGCTACGAACCGAAAGACCGGGGGTTCGAATCCCTTTGGGCGTACCAGAAAAAAGCACTTGACATATGTCAAGTGCTTTTTTTCAACAATGTTTGCCCTCACAGGCAAGAGATGTAGCCTTTGGCAGTGGTGCTCACTACGTGAGTGAGGTTTCGACTTGCGGCGAAGTGGGCAAGCATCACATCACTGCGACTGCAAGGAATAACATCACTGTGCGAAGCATAACATCACTTTGGCACAGCCAAAACCTCACTGAATATTCACGCTGCAATTCTGTCATACGGCAGTAATATTCGTCAACTTTTAATCGCATCCTGTACAACGGCAAAGAGCTTGACAGACTCCTATATATTATAATTTCCCCATCCTTACACTCAAACACAAGCATGAAAGGCAAGATACAACAACATAGCTAATGAATTTAAAAAGGATTTTAACTCAATGCTGAAAAACAGCAAGGACATGCCCAAAATACAAATTGTAACAGACGAAAGGACCGTAAAAATATACGGTGGAAGCAAAATGCTTTTTGCACCGCCGATATTTTATGATGAGCTGATGAAAAGAGTGCCGAAAGGAAAGCTGATCACTGTTGAACAAATAAGAAAACATCTGGCAAAAGAAAACGGTGCCGATTTTACTGACCCAATGACGGCAGGTATCTTTGTAAGCGTAGCTGCTTGGGCAAGCTACCAAAGGACAACCGATATAACACCCTATTGGCGGACATTGAAGTCGGACGGTGAATTGAATCCTCGCTACCCGGAAGTGATCATGTTACAAAAGCGTTTACTCGAGGCCGAGGGGCACACGATAATTTCAAAGGGCAGCAAGAATATAAAATACTACGTCAAAAATTATCAAGACAGCTTGGTGGAGCTGTGATCGTGTCATATACACGTCATTGAGCTCACATCATTTCTATCACATGCAAAAAAAGCAAGCATCCTGCACACGGCACGGAGCTTGCTTTTTGTTTATGTATTAAAGTGCGTATTTTGCGTCGTACTCATCACGCATCTGCTTAAATTCGGGATCGCTCGTTCTTGTAATCCTGAGCGATTCGTGAATATTCATGTTATTATGCGCCATATCTATTATATATCCGGCAATATTTGAGCAATGATCGGATGTTCTTTCAAGGTCAGCCAAAATATCAGACCACACAAAACCCGCTTCTATGCTGCATTCCCTTTGCTGGAGCCTCTTTATGTGATTTTCTCTGAGCTGAGTCTTCCTCTTTTCGATTATCTGCTCAAGAGGCTCAACATGTGCCGCCATATTAATATCGTTATTCAAAAACGCATTCAGCGTAAGCTCCGTTATCTCATTTACCGCATTACAAAGAACAGACAATTCCTCCGATGCAGATTTTGAAAATTCTATGTTTTTTTCTCGCATTTCCTCTGCTGCATGGAGCAAGCCCTCACCGTGATCCGATATTCTTTCAAAATCACCTATGAGCTTTAATATCTTTGATGCCTCAGCACTGTCTCTGTCACTCATGTTTTGAGAGCTGAGCTTTACAACATACGTTCCGAGTATATCCTCATAATGGTCGGTCGTCTTTTCGTTCTGCTTTACAGCCTCCGCGATCTCGTCAGAATACTCGTTAAGCGATCTTATACCGTTCTTCAGACCGTCAAAAGCACAATGTGCCATATCGACCGTTACTTCATGACAACGCTGAATTGCAAGCGGCGGTGTAACAAGCAAACGCTCGTCCAGTTCCACTACCTGCTCGTCCTTTTTTGCATCCGGTATGAGCTTTACAACAAGCTTTTCAAGTAATCCGGACATCGGCAATAACAGACCTGTACAGAGCACATTGAATGCAGAGTGTAATACTGCTATGCCCATATGGCTTGCAGCCTCATCAAGTACGGGTATTACCACAAATGTCTTAACTATGCAGAATATCGTGAGCCACACTACCGTACCTATGACATTGAAGAACAAATGCACAAATGCCGCTCTCTTTGCATTCTTGTTTGCGCCTACCGACGATATGAGTGCCGTAACACATGTTCCTATGTTCTGACCCATTATTATCGGTATGGCAGCACCATATGACACCTGTCCCGTTACGGTAAACGCCTGCAATATTCCGACTGAAGCTGAGCTTGACTGTATTATACCCGTAAGCACTGCTCCTGCAAGCACGCCAAGCACAGGATTTTTGAACATTACAAACAAATTTCTGAACCATTCCTCACCCTGCAGACCCGAAACAGCACCGGACATCGCGTCCATACCGAACATGAGTGTTGCAAAGCCGAGCAGGATCGCTCCTGTGTCTTTTTTCTTGTTGTCCTTTGCAGTCATTTGTATAATAATACCTATGAGCGCAAGAACGGGGGTGAATGATGATGGCTTCAAAAGCTGTACAAATATGTTATCGCTTTCTATTCCGCCAAGTGACAATATCCATGCCGTTACCGTCGTGCCTATGTTGGCTCCGACAATAACATTTATCGCCTGACTCAATGTCATAAGGCTTGAGTTTACAAAGCCTACTACCATTACAGTCGTTGCAGATGAGCTCTGTATTATTGCTGTAATACAAAGTCCCGTCAAAAAGCCGGCAATTTTCGTCTTTGTGAGCCTGCCCAATATAGCACGCAGGCTGCCGCCGGCACGGCGTTCAAGTGATTCGCCCATCGTATTCATTCCGAAAAGGAACAGACACAATCCGCCAATTAACGCCAATACATCAAATAGATCCATGACTTTCTCCTCTTGTCATTTTTTAATTTTAACACAATTTTATCCATGATATATTTTATCACATTTTTTGCAAAATGTCAATATTTTCGGCAAAAATGTTCTTGTTTCGTATTTTTTTGAGTTTTCCGCAAAAAGCAAATAAAAAAGCTCTGCACACTCGATGCAGAGCCAAAAAAACATTTTTTATTTATCAAATACATAAGCGTAATAATCACGCTCAAGTACCTTTGCGGACAGCTTCATAGTGTTATCCACATGTGCTTTTATGTTCTCAACGTAAGAGTCCTCCTCTTCCTGGGTTGCAAAAGCGTCATCAAATACCTCAAACCTGCCTATTACCGCATTGTATCTTCCGCGATCGGTAATGAACGACCTATCCGAGAAAATAACAAGCCCATCGGAATTTGACATTATGTCCCTGCCGACCAGCAGTCTTGAGTCATACTCAAAGCCGAAAAGATTGAGCAGTGTCGGCACTATATCCGCAGAAAAGCAATATTTATCCACTGTAGGTGCTTCCTTTGTGCTCTGACAATACAGCAGGAGACAGCTCTTGTAAAGTTCAAACTCCGTATCCACCTCATGACCGAGCATCTCCTCCCAAATGACATATGTATCACTCGTGTCGCTCTCAAGCCCGTAAGGATAATGGTCGGGGGTAATAGCAATTACTGTCTTATCGGCTATTCCCTTCTCGTTCAGCTCATCAAGCAGTGCCTCCATCGCTTTGTCAAGCTCAATATTGCAAGCATAGTACGCCTTGAGTGTGTCACTGCAATCAAGATCCTTTACAAGATCCCAATTTTTGTCTACCATGGCGTTTTCACCCTGTGCATATTCAAGATGACCGCTAACAGTCATATAATGAACACAGAACGGCTCATCACTGCTTATATAATCCTTCATTGAGCCCGTTATCATCTCAAGATCGGACTGCGGCCAAAGATTCTGCACATATTCTTCCACGCCGTTACCGAGGCCCTTGTATTCGTACCCCATATTCGGATGTGAGAGATCCCGACGGTAATATTTATAATTATTGTTATGATATGCGTAATTACTGTTGTATCCCGCACTCTTGAAGGCATTACCCATGCAGTACGGCATATAATTGTCGCTTGATTCAAGGAAGCTCCACACTCCGCTCTTGGGCACGAGACCCGTTGAGGCTGTATATTCACCGTCCGTTGTAGACACGCCCCATATCGGAGTATAAAAATTTGTAAAATCAAAGCCCTCCTGTTGCATTTTGTACAGTGTCGGAGTAAGCCTTTCGTCTATTGCGTACGGAGAAAACCCCTCCGCAACGACCATTACAAGGTTATATCCCTTATACATACCCGTGTACTTATTCTTATAAGTAGGGGTCTTATTTTCAAAATATTGATTCATCTTGAGCAATACTTTGCTTCGCTCGTGTTTCGACAGGCTTGCAAAATCAATGCCCACAATGTTGGCACCGTATCCCTCATCCTCGCCGGAGAGCTTTTGAGTCTCATCTATCTCAAACTTTTGCTCGACACCGAATAAATTGTACTTGAGATCCAGTACCTCACTTCTGAGCAGACCGAATTCAGCAACTGAATTTGTGAGGTCAAACACACCGTTCTGCACCTGGGATGCCGACGGCAAAACGGATATTACCGCTATAAGTATGACGTTTGCCGCAACATATGTAACACCGCACAAAATGCTGTGATGGGCCCTTGCCTTATAGTAGCCCGATGTTTTTACAGTGACATGCTTAAAAAGCAATATGTATGCCATCATTGGCAAAACAAGCAGGATTATAAACGGAATCGCCTTTACTATTGCCGCTATTATGCCCGTTGACGTTCCGCCCGACAGCAGCTGACCCAAGCCATCACTTACAAGTGAATAAACAATGAGAAATTTATTAAAAAAGCGACAGTAAACTATCTGCACCCCGTACAGCAAAAACGTAAGAGCCACAAATGTGTTCAGAACTCCAAGTGAATGCTTTATGGGCAGATGATATATTCCGTCAAGCAAAATCGCAAACGAAATTGCAAAAAGTGCCATAAATATAAGGCCGGTGTCCCAAAACACCTCACAAGTGACGGTCCTCAACACCACTTCCCAATACAAAAGCATCAGCGACAAAAACAACACGGACGGTATCCTTATCTGTTTTATTTTCTCCATGAAATTTTTCAACATAATTATCTTTTTATTCCTTTGTTTTATGTATATGCATGCATTTTGCATGCACAATAATGAGAGTATAACACAAATTACGCCGTTTGTCAATCGATTTGGGACGTAAGTTTTTTGTTTTCACCAAATTTTCCACATTTCTATTGCAAAATTCACAAAGGTATGCTATAATTTTCACACAGATCAAGGTCGATCTGCAATATATATTATTTAATAATGGAGGTTTTATGAAACCACTCATTACCATTCTGAAGATATTCGGAACATTTGTTTTATCTGTTATAATCATTCCACTGATGCTCTGTACAATGACACTGTACTCAGTTTCACATTTTGTTACTCCTGAATATCTGACAGACGTAATAAAAACAGCAATGGCATCATCCATGGTGCCCGACACCGACGATATTCTGCCCGACGATGCATCTGCTGCATCAAACAGCAATGCGATCAAGCCTCTCTCCAACGTTTCCAAGGAAAGCACTCTCAACACAGAGGAAGGCTCAAACCTTATCGAAATAATGGAAGGTTTAAAGATCGATATTGAAAGCGGCATGGTCTATATAGGCGAAACTGGATCCATCGATGTATCTGCCACGGGTATCGCCGATGTACCCGGTCTTGCCGATATTGAGCCCACCGAGGAAAATATACAGAACATACTCGCAAATGAGGAAATCATATCCGTATTTCTGGAATATATCGGCGACTCATTAATGGATTACATCAACGGAGAGGAATTGCCCGATATAACAGCTGAACAATTTGAAAAGCTGACAACTGCTCTGCTCGACGGAATAGAGAGCGAGTTTGGGGTTGAGATTCCCGATGACGTTAAAAAGAACGTCACAAGTGAGGTCAGCAAAAATAATTCCGAAATTTCAAGCGTATTGCGTGAGCAGGTTCCGACTGTCGATGAGATAAAGCAGGAATACTGTGTTCAGAACGGTATCGATCCGGAGCTGCTTGACAATGTATTGACAGCCGTTACAACTGCCGTAACCATGCTTTTTAATAATACTCTCTTTTATTTGTCACTCGGGGCGGTAATATTCATTGCTATACTCATACTCCTTATCAACCTGAGAAAGCTCAACGGTCTTTTGGTCGTTGGTATTTTGGGGATAGTCAACGGTCTCTTGTTTGCCGCAATAGGAATTTTGGGCAATACATTTGCACCCGACCTTATAATGAGCGGTGCAACCGAGCTTGCCAATTCAAACGATTGGATAAGAATAGTAACAGATCTCTTCAACACTATTAAAATGACGGGACTTGTTGCCGTGATAATATCCGTGGCACTCATCGTTATAAAGATCGTTGTTGGAAACATTGTTATGGGAAGGATCAAGCATAACACAACAAGCGACGAAGCTACAACAATATAATAAAAAAATGTCTCCCGTGCACACGGGGCACAAAGCATATCATCTGAACAAAAGGAGCAAGCATCGGGAGGAATCTTCTGCATGCCTGCTCTTTTTTACCCTTAATGCAGTATTTTCCTGTTTATTAAATGCGTGAGCACAGATAATAATTCACGGTGACTTCACCGAAAAGGAGATAATTATGAAAAAAATCAAGCATCCGTCCGAGGACGCATTTTTTACCAATCCCGTTGCCTCTGTAACCGACAGAACGGGCTTTGCGGTAACAGTTCCCGAAACAGAATTGCAGGCAAGGGAAATATCGGATATGTTCGGTAACATTCCGCTCACCTCTCACCGATCGACACGGCGTAACTGCCACTCAAGCAAAAATAAACCACCTTGCGGCAATAAAAGCAATAAGTGCCGAAAGCAAGCCGTGAATAAGCTTTAATAAAAAAAAACTTCCGCTTTTAACGCCACAGTCGCTTATAAAGCCGCTTATCTGCATAAGAACGCACACCCCGCCCCACGAGGCTGCAAATGCGGATAAAGCGGTTTTTACGCTCATCGAAAGCTCCGCTCCCGATATTTTTGCACAACCTCCCGATATTTCAAGCACGGCGGACAGCACTGTCACCACACCTTCAGGCAAATGAATACATTCTATCAGCCCCGTTATAACAAAAAACAGCACAATGTAGCCGCAAACGGATATCAATGCCGACGCCGCACCGTCAACAGATCTTTTGAGGGCTGTGACAAAGCCAATATCGTCATTATTATCATCCTTGTGGCGTGAATATACCTCGTTTTTGCATTTCTTTTTCCATATCACTCCGTATATGTATATTATTATCGCATATGACAGATAATTTGCCGCAAGCACAGTGACTCCTGCCCCTGTGCTTTGCAACATTCCCGTTCCAAGTGTACCTATTATAAACATAGGTGAGCAGACGGATGATGCTAAGGCAGTCAACTCAACATCATTGCGGCTTATTTTTTTGTCGATATACAAATTCCTTGTAAGCATTGCCCCAACGGGATACCCCGAAAGCATGCCCGCCACTATTGCCTGCGACGAAGCCATTGGCAGATGCATATGCGCGGTCATGGGATAAAACAGCCTTCCGATCCATTTCAGCATACCGAGCGACACCAGCATTGATGATAGCACTGCAAAAGGAAAAAGCGATGGGAACACAGCACCCGCCCACACATCAAGCCCCTCCTTTGCCGCCGTGATCGATATTTTCGGAAACAGCACAAACAGCACTGCCAATATTAACGGTACATAGCCTGATCTTTTCATTCTTCCTCCAAAATAAAAAAAGGTACATATAAATTTATATGTACCCAAAAGCTTTTTATTCTAAAGAATCTCTGTCCCTTGTGTTTTTCAGTTCATCAACAAAGTCTGCCATTTCCGCCTTGCTTTGTGCAAGCTCCTCGCATATCTTTATGTTCTTCTCCGCAAGCTCATCCATTTTTGATGCAAGATATTCATACGTACCGGATCTCAGCTGCAGTACGGCATTTTCCGTATCATTTACAAGCTTTGGATTAACACTGCCTGCATTGATACTGTGATCGTCCGTCACGAGGTAATCTCTGAGCTCATTCTTTGAGCTTTCTATCTCACTGTTTATCTCTACAAGCTTGTTTGATATCTCATCCATCTTTGATGCAAGGTAATCAACGGTACCTGCCTTTAACTCGTCGACCTCATCCTGTGCCTCAAGCAATATCTGCTTACTCTTTATGTATGCATTTTTAGTAATATCGCTTTCGCTCACAAGCTTATCAGCCTCCTTTGCCACATCCTCAAGCAGCTTTTGTGCCTCCTGCTGTGCTTCAATTATGAGCTTATTTTTTTCAGCACGCAAATGGTTTGCAGCCTGAAGCTCCTGCGGCATTTGTCGCTTTATTTCATCAAGCATCTCAAGTACCTCATCAAGATTGACAAGGCTTTTTGATTTTATGAGCGGAACCTGTCCTTCTATCAGAATATCCTCTATTGAGCTTATTAAATCTATTACATTCATATAAAACCCTCTTTATTTTTTAGATCGTTCCTTTATTTGCTCCGAAACCTCATCAATTATAGCTTCGGGAAGCATATCGGTGACGTCGCCGCCGAGGGAACATACCTCTTTTACTATGCTTGAGCTGAGATATGAATACTTATAGCATGTTACCATGAACATTGTTTCTATATCCTCATCAAGCTTACGGTTTGTAAGAGCCATCTGAAATTCATATTCAAAATCGGACACGAATCTCAATCCCTTTACTATTATTTTTGAATTATGCTGATGCATAAAATCAACAAGCAGTCCCTGAAATTCCTCGACCTCTATGTTATTAACCCAGCCTACGGACTGTATTGATTTTAATATGAGCTCACGCCTCTCTTCAAACGAGAACATGGGCTTTTTGCTCTGATTTTTTACAACGGCAACAATGACCTTATCAAACATTTTTGATGCACGCTTTATAATGTCAAGATGTCCCTTTGTTATTGGGTCAAAGCTACCTGGATATACTGCAATTTTCATATATATTCTCCCATCAAATATCAGATTCTTTCACGAAGCATGGCAAATGAGGATCTTCCGTATTTACGTTGATCCGTTATTTCGTAGCACTCCGGAATATCGGGAATAACAGAGTGTTTTGCCTCAAACTGAACTATTACGGTACCGTTCTCCGCCAAAAGCCCATTTTCGTGTATGAGGTCCAAAACAACCCCTTCAAATCCCATGTTGTACGGAGGATCAAAGAAAATGAAATCAAATTTCCTGCCGTTCAGCATTTTCAACGCGATCAACGCATCATTTGACATTACAAATATATCCCTATCGCATTCAAGCTTTGCTGCATTTCGCTTTATAACGTTCAATGCCGCTCTTGAGCTTTCAATGAGTACCGCATTTTTTGCCCCCCTGCTCAATGCCTCAAAGGCAACATTGCCCGTTCCTGCAAACACATCGCAAAATCTTGCGTTTATTATGCTGTCCCCCAATATATTAAACAGTGCCTGCTTCATCATGTCGGGAGTTGGACGTGTGTCAAGCCCCTCTACCGAAAATAACGCTCTGCCTTTCCATTTTCCGGCATTGATCCTCATATTTTATTCTCCGTATTATGAATTGAGCAATAATTCATATATTCTGTCAAGCTCATCTTCTCCAAAATACGATATCTCAATAGAACCTTTTTTTGCTCCGTAATGAATGCTCACCCTCGTCTGAAGCTTTTCTTCAAGCTGATGCTCTATATCTGCCACATAAACGGGCTGAACCTTTTTTTCTTTTTTCTTGGGCTCCTCCTTCATGCGTGCAATATACTGCTCCGCCTGACGTGTGTTCATGCCCTTATTGAGTATCTCGTTTGCATATTTTATCTGCAATTCTTCTTCATCAACCGCACAAAGCAGCCTTGCCTGACCCGGAGGCAGTATTCTTTCCGAAACAAGCTTTTTTATCGGCTCCGGCAATGCCAGCAATCTTACGGTATTGGCAACTGCAGGTCTGCTCTTTCCCACGCTCTGTGCAACCTGCTCCTGCGTGAAGTTGAATTCATCTATGAGTCTCTGCATACCCTGAGCCTCCTCAATGGTGTTGAGATCCTCTCTCTGAAGGTTATCTATCAATGCCACCACTGCCGTCTGCTGCTCGTCATAATCCTTTACTATTGCGGGAATATCTGTTATCCCCGCAATTTTTGCCGCACGCCAACGTCTTTCGCCCGCAATGAGCACATAACGCTCGCCGACCTTACGCACAATAACAGGATTTATTATACCGTGCATCGCTATTGACTCTGCCAGAGCATTCAATGCATCCTCATCGAATATTTTTCTCGGCTGAGTTTTGTCCGGATCGATATCGTTCCACTTCAATACCGTGTAATCCGGATTTCCCTTCACTGTTTCCTCATCGGTAACCGAAAG
The DNA here is from genome assembly GCA_964403405.1 of uncultured Lachnospiraceae bacterium. Classification (GTDB taxonomy): domain Bacteria; phylum Bacillota; class Clostridia; order HGM11327; family HGM11327; genus SIG351. The sequence continues at coordinate 10,239 of CAYOGO010000007.1, forward strand.
TGCCTCATCAAAGAGTGAATTCAGCCCTTTGCCGAGTGAGCTTTTTCTTTTTGTTCCCGCCACTGTGATATTCCTCCTTAATTGCCGTTATGCTTATTCAAAAGCTCGTCCACGAGATCCATGTATGCCATAGCACCGCTGCAATCAGGTGAATAATCAAATATCGACTGACCAAAGCTCGGCGCCTCTCCCAAACGAATGTTTCTCGGTATTACCGTTTCAAAAACATTGCCCTTGAAATTATTTCTTACTTCCTCAACGACCTGAACGGATAAATTTGTTCTTTTGTCGTACATTGTGAGCAAAACACCATCGACCTCAATTTCCGTATTCAATCCCTTTTTTACAAGGTTTATCGTCTGCACGAGCTGACTCAAGCCTTCAAGTGCAAAAAACTCGCACTGTATCGGAACAATAACACTTGTACATGCTGTGAGGCAATTAAGCGTAAGCAGCTCCAGCGAAGGCGGACAGTCGACTATTATGTAATCAAACTCACCTTCAACGGGCTTCAGTGCCTTTTGCAGCACATGCTCACGAGACTTCATCTTTGCAAGATCAAGACCTGCACCTGCAAGATCTATATTTGCAGGCAATATCTTGAGGTTTTTACAATCGGTGTCGATTATAGCATCGCTTGCCTTTTCGGAATCCACAAGCACATTATAGAGTGACAGTTTTAACGACGGCTTAAAAATACCGAGCCCCGTTGTTGCATTGCCCTGCGGATCGGCATCTACAAGAAGCACCTTTTTATCCTTCAGAGCCAGACCTGCACTTAAATTTACGGCTGTGGTCGTTTTTCCCACACCGCCCTTTTGATTTGAAACTGCAATAATATGCGTCATAAGCCAAGATTCCTTTATTTTACAAAATTATTATCAAATATCAAGATACGATCTGATGTCTGCAACACGGTCAAGTTTTTCCCAAGGGAGATCTATATCATCCCTGCCGAAGTGACCATATGCCGACGTTTGCTTATAGATCGGTCTTCTGAGATCCAATGTCCTTATGATAGCTGCCGGACGAAGATCAAAAAGCTCATTCACGCACTTTTCTATTCTCTCCGGATCAACATGTGCTGTTCCGAACGTATCCACAAGCACCGACACGGGGTGTGACTTACCTATTGCATAGGATATCTCTATCTCGCACTTGTCAGCTGCACCTGATGCAACGATATTCTTTGCAACATGACGTGCAGCATAAGCTGCGGAACGGTCTACCTTTGTGGGATCCTTACCTGAGAACGCACCGCCGCCATGACGTGCATATCCACCGTAAGTATCAACGATTATCTTTCTTCCCGTGAGACCGGAGTCAGCATGGGGTCCGCCGAGAACGAATCTTCCCGTGGGGTTAACAAGAAATTTGATCTTATCATCCCTGAATTGCTCCGGAATAATGGGCTTTGCAACAAATTCAATAATGTCACGCTCTATCTGATCGTGAGTTACACTCTCGCCATGCTGTGAGGATATGAGAACACAGTCTATTCCGACGGGCTTGTTATCCTCATAAGCTATTGTGAACTGTGTCTTGCCATCCGGACGAAGATACGGCAAAATACCGCTCTTTCTCACCTCTGTGAGCCTCTTTGAAGCCTTATGTGCAAGGTATATCGGCATCGGCATATATGTATCGGTCTCGTTACAAGCAAAACCGAATACCATACCCTGATCTCCGGCACCTATCTGGTCGATCATATCATCTGCAGACTGCCTCATTTCCAATGAATTGCCGACGCCCATTGCTATGTCGCCGCTCTGCTCATCTATGGATGATATTACCGCACATGTGTCTGCATCAAAGCCGTACTTTGCACGCGTGTAACCTATCTCCCTTACAGTATCGCGGACTATCCTTTGAAAATCAACATAACAATTAGTTGTGATCTCGCCCATTACAAGCACAAGACCAGTTGTACATGCAGTTTCGCACGCAACTCTTGCCATCGGATCCTTTTCGTATATAGCATCAAGCACAGAATCCGAAATACGGTCACACATTTTATCCGGATGACCTTCGGTAACAGATTCTGATGTAAAAAGATATTTTCTCATAAATCAAGCTCTCCTCTTTTGATCCTGTTATCTTCGATTATATTTACACATATATCATTGTATAATTATACCATATCAATCGCCGCTTGTCAAATGAAATCGGTAAATTTAAGTAAAAAAACGGAGATTTTACATTTGATGCCTTTTCTCATCCTCAAAAAGGTCCATTCCTCCTTTTTCGCAAAAAGCAAGCAAAAAATTGCGGCACACATGTCACCGTGCGTGCCGCAAAACAGCATTTTTGTTATTTAACGTGTATAGGCAAAGAATTATTTTTTTCCCTGCTCAACGATCTTTTCCGATACATTTGTCTTACGTCTTGATGTTGCAACTCTCTTCATGAGTTCATTCTTGAAAAGCTCATCATCAAACGGTATCTCAACCTCTCTGCCGAGCCACTGTGAAAGGTGCATTGCGTTTGAAAGCGTGAGACCGTTTATGCCCTCCTGACCTGGTGCAAGCAACGGTGTGCCGTGAAGTATATTTGCCGCAAACGAGTTAACTATTCCAACATGCTGAGTATTGCCGCCATCGCATCTGATATTTCCGTTGAAAATGATCTTCGGTGAGCTGAATGCCGCAAAATCACGGTTATACGTGTACTCATCAATGGATCTTTCAAGCTTTATAAGCTCTATTTTGCCGCCATATGTCACTATCTTACCCTTATCACATGTGATCTCAAGGCGGTTTGTTCCCGGGGTGTCGCCCGTTGTCGTTATAAATGTACCCGTTGCACCGTTTTCGTACTCAACATATGCAGTAACATCATCCTCAACCTCAATATCATGCCATTTGCCGAATGACATCTTTGCCAGAACTTTTTTAGGCATACCGCATATCCACTGGAACAGGTCAAGCTGATGCGGACACTGATTGAGCAGTACGCCGCCGCCCTCGCCGCTCCATGTTGCACGCCAATCTCCCGAATCATAGTACGGCTGTGTGCGATACCAATCTGTAATTATCCAGCTTGTACGCCTTATCTGACCAAGCTCGCCGCTCTCTATCATCTGCTTTATCTTCTGATACGTCGGATTTGTTCTCTGATTAAACATCATACCGAATGTAAGCTCCGGGTGCTTATCCGCAACTGCGTTCATTTCCTTTACCTGCTGTGTATAAACGCCTGCAGGCTTCTCACACAATGCGTGTACACCGTTTTCAAGTGCCTCTATGACATATCTCGTATGATCGTAATGCGGCACAGCAACAAGCACTGCATCAACATCGCCTGACTTTATCATTGCAGATGCATCGCTGTATATTTTTATCTCATTACCTACATTGTTTACCTTACGCTCTATAACGGGCTTAAGTCTTTCAGGATTTATATCCGCAACTGCCGCAAGCTCTACCTCGGGACAATATCCATTGCAGATGTTTGCAACATGTCCGCTTCCCATGTTACCGATACCGATAACACCCAATCTGACCATTTTTTTATCCATACTATAACCTCCGATTAAATATTCTTTATCAGCTTTTTCAGTGCTTCTGCCGCAAAATCAAATGCTTCGTCATTCGTTTTGAAGCTGAACACACCCATATGCTTTACATCTTCATTGGCAGCCAATGCCCCCAGCCCCACAAAATCCATAAGATGGGGCTCAAGCGTAAGCACTCCGCCGCCCATTTGCACATATTCCTTGAGATACTTATCCATTCCCGTTGCACCGTAGCCTGCAGGAACTATCATATGATCATCTGTCGCATCCTTTATATGGTTGTAATAAACATAGGACTTGAGAATATCCCATGCTTCAGCCACATTCTGATTGCAGTGATTGAAGTTTGCAGGGTCAAATACCGCCTTTATCTGAGGTATCGTTTTGTGAATGTCAAGGCACCTCGATGCAGCATCGCCGTAAATGCCCCTTTCGTTTTCGTGACAAAGCACAACGTTGCTGCCTGCAGATGTTTCCACATAATGACAAAGCTTTTCCATTACCTCGTCCCTATACTTAATATCTCCATTCGTACCGTAAAAGCTGAATATTCTTATGCATGATGCATCCATCTTCACCGCATGATCGACGATTCTCTTAAATCTGTCCAATTCCTTGGCAAAATCGTCATTTATATCTATTTTGCCTATCGGAGAGCCTATCGACCACACCCTTATACCGTTATCGGAATATATTCTGTACGCCGCCTCGACCTCATCACTGCTCATATCCGCAATGTTTTTGCCGTTTATGCCTCGAACCTCGATGTATTCTATTTTGTTTCTGTTAAGAGCCCTTACCTGACCCCAAATGTCACTGCTTGCCTCATCCGCAAAGGCACATAATTTGATCTTTTCCATATTAAACTCCGGAATATGCCGAGAATCCGCCGTCAACGGGTATAACTACGCCCGTTACGAACGATGCCGCACTGCTGTTTGTCAAAAATTCCAACGCACCGAACAATTCCTCCGGCCTGCCGAATCGCTTCATCGGCGTTGCAGCAAGTATCTTGCCCGTTCTGACTGTCGGTGTGCCGTCCGCATTAAACAAAAGATCCTTGTTCTGATTTGTTACAAAAAAGCCCGGTGCTATCGCATTCACCCTTATGCCCGCCTGTGCAAAGTGCACCGCAAGCCATTGAGTGAAATTGGAAACTGCCGCCTTTGCCGCAGAATATGCAGGTATCTTCGTCAAGGGTGTGTAAGCATTCATGGATGATATGTTGATCACCGAGCAATCCTCATTACCTATCATGTCCTTTACAAAGACCTGTGTGGGAATGAGAACACCCATTATATTGAGATCAAAAACGAAATCAAAGCCCGACTTATCAAGATCAAAAAAGGTCTTTATGTCGTCTCTGTCCTCATCTCCCTGCTCAAATATCTCATGTGTTGTTGTTGCTCTTGGATTATTTCCGCCTGCTCCGTTTATCAACACCGTACATCTGCCGAGCTCCGACAAAATACGTTCATGAGCAGCCTCGACGCTCTGCTTATCAAGGCAATCCACCTTATATGCCCTTGCGACCCTACCCTCAGAGCATATATCATCGGCAACAGACCTTGCCGCCTCCTCATTTATGTCAAGCACAGCAACCGCATACCCGTCATTTGCCATTTTTTTTGCAAATGACGAGCAAAGCACGCCGCCTCCACCCGTTATTACACAAACCTTACCGTTCATTTTTTCCTCCCGAGCTCATTTTATCAAGTGCCTCCCACACACCGCTGATGTATGTCGCACCCAATGCTCTGTCATAAAGACCGTAACCGTATCTGCCACGTTCTCCCCATATCATTCTACCGTGATCGGGGCGAATATATCCGTCAAAGGAATTATCATGCAATGCCTTGAGTATACCGAATATATCAAGCGAACCGCACTCAGTCGGATGTGCCACCTCATGAAATTGCCTGTATCCCGTACGTTTTATGTTCCTTATATGAGCAAAATGTATCCTGTTTGCAAACTTTTCCGCCATATGCACGAGATCTGCGTTTTCATCCGCTCCCAATGAGCCCGTACAGAATGTTATGCCGTTTTCCTTTACATCAACTATCTTTAAGAAACGCTCTATATTCTTTTCCGTTGTTATTATCCTCGGCAGACCGAATATTCCCCACGGCGGATCATCCGGGTGGATCGCCATACATATGCCTGCCTCCTGTGCAACAGGTATTACCTTTTTTAAGAAACGTTCAAGATTCTGCCAGAGTACCTCCTCATCTACGCTTTCGTACTGCTTTAAGAGATCCTTCAAGCCATCCTGAGTATAGCTCTCGTCCCAGCCGGGTAATGACAGGCCCCCGTTTGCGGGATTCATTGAGAGCACCGTCTGCTCGTCATATGCAAGACTATTTGATCCGTCCTCAGCCTTTCTTTCAAGCTCACTTCTGAGCCAATCAAACACGGGCATAAAATTATAGCAAACGCATTTTACACCGTATTCACCCAAGCGTCGTATATTTTCGCAATAATTCTCCGTAAGCTCATCCGCTCTTTCGTTTCCGAGCTTTATGTCCTCCGGAACGGGAACGCTCTCCACAACCTCAAACTTAAGACCGTAACGCTCCGCATCATTTTTTATTTTGGCAATGGATTCCCTTTTCCACACTCCGCCTGCCGGAACGTCATATACGGCAGAAACTATGGAATACATTGTAGGTATCTGAGATATTTTTTCAAGACTTATGGGATCGCTGTCCCCGTAATGTCGGAATGATAATTTCATAGTCTGTTTCCTTTCGATTTTATCATGGCACCGACCGATCCGCCGTCCATTTGCAGCAGACCTCGCACCGTGATCAGTTAAGATTATATCATAAAACTTTTATAAATTCAATATTTATTCTTTACAAAGCAACAAAAATATGTTAAAATAACTCTATAATCAATATGGAGGAAAATTTTAATGTCTTCACAAAGAATAAACGAAGCGTTAAAAAGCGCTCACGATAATTATATTTTTCCGTTTTTCTGGCAACATAATGAGGATGATGCCACACTGATCGATGAGATCCACGCCATATATAATTCCGGCATAAAGGCATTATGTGTTGAATCCCGTGACTATGTGGGCTTCGGTACTGATTGCTGGTGGCACACGCTGTCGGTCATATTTGAGGAATGTAAAAAGCTCGGTATGAAGGTGTGGTTGCTTGACGATGAGACCTTCCCTTCCGGAAAGGGTGCAGGCTGCTTTATAGACAGACCTGATCTTGCCGCTTGCGGCATAACAGAGCGTCATGCGGACATTGTGGGTCCTGTGACCAACGGATCCATGATGACTGAATGGGAAACATCACCCGACGATGTGCTTGTTGCTTGTCTTGCCTGCGAAAGAACTGGCTATGATGAATCTCTCACCGGAAAGGTCATCGATCTCACAAGTAACATTCACGACGGAATGGTATATTTTGATCTGCCCGCCGGCTGTTATAGAATAATGTTCCTCTACAAGACC